>CABYTH010000005.1:0-45717 GCA_902521835.1 uncultured Alphaproteobacteria bacterium | reverse complement strand
TGAAGAGATATCAATTAAACAATCTCAAATTTTAGCTCAAGATACGATTATTCAAGACCAAGCACTTGATATTGATAAACTAAATACGATAATTGCTAAAATTACTGATGAATTATCTTTATCTTTAGCTGACAGAGAGACTCTTCAGGAAAATCTCTCTGAATTAAATAAACAACAAGAAATATTAAAATCAGATTTAATAAAACTTGGTGGAGAAAACACTGAGCTAGTTGGGCAAATTGGTGAGTCACAAAATAGAATTGAAAATCTTCTAGAATCATTAAGTTCTTCAGAGAATATAAATCAAGAATTACAAAACAAATTATCTACTCTAGAGGAGGAGTCAGCAATACAATCAAGCGATCTAAATGAGGCTTTAAATTTGATATCTAATTTAGCCTTGGATATTGAGATACTTACTAATGAAATTAATCTCTTAAATAATTTACTGGAGTCTAAAGAAGCAGAAATAGCTCAAAATGAGATAGAACTTGGAGAGTTAGGAGATAGATTAAATAGAGTACTTACAAGTGAATTATTCAAATTACAAAAGTATAAATCAGAATTTTTTGGCAAGTTATCTGAAGCTTTAGCTGATAGAGACGATATCCAAATTAAAGGGGATAGATTTATTTTTCAATCTGAGATCTTATTTGACTCTGGTAGTGCAAATATACAAGAAGAAGGTAGGATAGCACTATCTCTTATTACGAAAACAATTATAGAAGTTGCTGAGTCAATACCATCTGATTTAAATTGGATTTTACAAATAGACGGTCACACTGATAAGATTCCTATTTCTACCTCTCAATTTCCATCTAATTGGGAACTATCTCACGCTAGAGCCCTTGAGGTCGTAAAATTTCTTATTCAACAAGGTATCCCTGCTAATAAATTGTCAGCAAATGGTTATGGCGAATATCAACCTATTAATACAGGAGATACTAAAGATGATCTCAAAGAAAATAGAAGAATTGAATTAAAAATTACTCAAAAGTAAATTTATTCAATCCACATTTTGATAATCTTATCTGGATCATCTACCAGACCGTTTTTTATAGGATCGCCTTTTTTGATTGCATCAACAAACTCCATTCCTTCGATTACCTCGCCCCAAACAGTATATTGTCCGTCTAAGTGTGGAGTATCACCGAAACAAATAAAAAATTGACTATCAGCACTATTTGGATCTTGTGCACGTGCCATACTTAAAGTTCCTCTTTTATGTGGCATGTCATTAAATTCTGCTTCAATATTGTTACCAGAACCACCTGTACCAGCTCTTCTTAAATCATAGTTATCTGAATTTGAATTACCAAACTGAACATCTCCTGTTTGGGCCATAAAACCATCTATTACTCTGTGAAAAACTACCCCATCGTAACTGCCTTTGGCAACTAGATCAGTTATTTGTTTAACATGTTTTGGAGCCTTATCTTCAAAGGTCTTTATTTTGACGATTCCGTCTTTAAGTTGTAAATTAATAACATCCTCCTTAGAATATAAATTGCTAGAAAATAGTAAAAATGAAATTGAAAATAATAATTTAATCAAACTCATTGAATAAAATTAACATAGTTTGCAGACAATAAAATTTATTTATTTGATAAATCTGTCGCTATTGATTTTATTTTTTTTCTTAGCGAATTAAGGCCATTAGATCTTGATTGACCTAGATGATTAGAAAGACCAATTTCTTCAAAGAAAGACAAGGGGTTATTTATTATAGTTTCAGGAGTCTCTTCATTATAAGAAAAATAAACTAAATAAAACAAACCTTTTACAATTACAGAGTCACTTGAACCAGAAAGGTTAATTTTTCCATCAATAAATTTTGGCACCATCCATAGATTTGATGTACATCCTTGAACACGATATTCCTCAGTTTTATATTTATCCTCAAGATCAGGGAGTTTTTTTCCTAAATCTATCAGGTATTGATATTTATCTTCCCAATTATCAAAAAATGAGAAATCTTCCTTAATTTTGTTGATTTTTTCATGAATTAACATAGATTTTTGCCTTATTATTAATAACTAATACATTAAATTATGAAAATTAAAAGTTCTCTTAAAACAGCTAAAACCAGAGATAAAAATAATCAACTGGTTAAAAGAAAGGGTAGGTTATATGTAATCAACAAAACCAACCCAAGAATGAAAGCCAGACAAGGCTAAAATCAATCCAGATACTTCTCAACTTCTAACGCTGCCATACATCCCATACCTGCAGCTGTAACGGCCTGTCTATAAATTTTATCTTTTACATCCCCTGCAGCAAATACTCCTTCAATTGAGGTTTTTGTACTATCTGGATCTGTAATAATGTATCCACCGTCATCCATTTTTAGTTGACCTTTAAACAATTGTGTTGCTGGATCATGCCCTATCGCAATAAATACACCATCTATTTTGAGATTTGAAATTTTATTATCTTGTTTATTTAACAAGTCTATTGACTCTAAATCATCACTTCCATTAAACTTAGTTACTTCACTATTCCAAATAAACTCTATTTTAGAATTTTGTTTTAATCGATCTTGTAATATTTTTTCAGCTCTTAGTTTATCTCTTCTGTGAACAAGATAAACTTTTGTTGCAAATTTAGTTAAAAATAATGCTTCCTCAGCTGCACTATTTCCACCACCAATAACAGCAACCTCTTTATCTTTAAAGAAAAAACCATCACAAGTTGCACAAGCAGATAGTCCATGACCTTGAAATTTAGCCTCATTATCTAAACCAAGCCATCTCGCTTGTGCTCCTGTGCTAATTATCACAGTTTTGGTATTTAGAGTTGTGCCATTATCTAAATTTAATTTTTTAATTTTTTCGTTTAAAAAAACTTCTGTTACTTGTGAATTGATTATTTCAGTACCAACATGTGCTGCCTGCTTTTGCATTTGTTCCATTAACCATGGCCCTTGGATAGGATCTTCGTACCCTGGATAGTTTTCCACATCAGTTGTTATGGTTAGTTGACCACCAGGCTGAAAACCACTCACTAAAATAGGCTTTAAATTAGCCCTAGCAGCGTATATTGCAGCAGTATATCCAGCAGGTCCTGAACCTATAATAATAACATTATTAATATCAGCCATCGATTGGCCAACTAGTGGGGAAGGTTACATAATTTATCTGCATGCATCTTCTCTCAACCTTAATTTCTTTTTTTTCGAGTCCGTGCCAAGTATTATTTCCAGAGGCAAAAAAATAACCAGTGTTATGTTTGTATGGTACTGTTTTAACAAGATTCATGTCAGTATCATAAAAATCTGTTCCAAGTTTTTCTGATTCATCGTAGGTGTTTATAAATAACATCATTGTCATTAATTTCTCTTTGATATCCAAATGTGGTTTTAGCCAAAAACCTTTACGATCTGATATGTACTCAATTCTAATAAAACTATTTGATAAATTTTTTTTGATTTTCTCTTGTATTGACTCAATAACATCTTTATCTCTCAAATCATCAATTAAACCCATACCATTTGATAAGTTTTTTGAATTATCGCTCTCTAAAAAAACTCTAAGTTTGCCATCTATTCCATCTCCACCTGCATCAGCAGCTCTTGTTCCGTCAAAGGACCGAGGTGCATCAGATATATCTACATCATTAAGTTCTTTTATGAGCCCATCTGTAAAAGGAGAGTCTAGTTCCCAATGAGGGAAAGGGTCTGAGTATGTAGTACAACGATTTAATATTGATTCCTTAAGCATTATTAGATCTGAACCTTAAATTAGATTGTATCTTATTCAAGATCTTAGTTTTAAGATTTTTGTTATACTCATCAATAGAGATTTCATAAGGTTTTAAATTTTGATTATAAAATTTTGCAAAATTAAGCTTTGTAATTTTATCAAAAAACTTAAGATACCTTTTCGGACAAAATTTTTCTTCAAACTTAAATAAAAAAGTACCAGCTTCAGAGGATATAGCTTCAGATATCATGGATATTGAGTCCCAAGTTACAACTTGTAAATTACCCTCAGATAGAAGCTCACCATACTTCTTTGGATTAAATAAATCATTGAAGGTAATAACATTTTCATTATCAATTTTTGATAATTCTTCTATAAGCCTTCTTGGTGTTCTTCGTGATGGTATAATATTAATTTTGAACTTATTACTTAAAAATTTTATTTCATTTAAAATTTTTTCTTGTGTTTGCTGATGAAATTTAAAATATTTGTTTGGTCCGCCAATAATAAAATTTATTGTATTTTTATTTCTAATATTTTTTTTAAATTTTATATTATGTAGTGCTAATAAAGTTGAAATACAATTTTCAAAATTTAAATTATCATGTTCTGGGCAAACAATAAGATCAAAAAACTTATGGTTGATTTTAGGGTCTTGTATGTGAATATTAAAAATTAAATCTTTAAATTTTCTTTTTAAATAAACAGATGCTTTTACACTTTTTTTACCACAACTAATAAGAATAGTATTTTTTTCAATCTTTAATAAAGATAAATTTTCATAGACAAACCTACTTGTAGGTATTAATTCTATAGGTAATTTTTTAAAAATAGATTTTATTTTTAAATCAAAATTCATATAAGAATTAGATATTAAATTAGCTAATCCCTCTATTTGACTTCTCATACCAGCAGCTCCTTCGCTGATGGTAATAACTTTGTAGGTATCCAAATTCTATTATTTAAATCTTACTGATTTAATTTCGTATGAAGTTATACCTTTTGGGGTTGATACTTCTATGTAATCACCTTTTTTCTTCCCAATTAAAGCTCTTGCTATAGGGCTTGTTACAGATATTTTTTTCTGTTCAATGTCAGCTTCCACTTCTCCAACTAGCTGATACTTAGATAATTTGTCATTATCTAAGTTTATGATTGAAACAGTAGCTCCAAATTTTACAACTGTTCCTGATAATTTTGAAACATCTATTAGTTCTGCTTGAGCAATAATGCTCTCAATCTCAGCCACTCTACCTTCAATGAAGCTTTGTTTTTCTCTAGCTGCATGATATTCAGCGTTCTCAGAAAGATCACCATTACTTCTAGCATCAGCTATAGCCTTAATAATAATTGGCCTTTCAACTGTTTTTAGATGTTTAAGTTCATCGAGGAGTTTTTTTTGCCCCTCTTCAGTCATTGGTATTTTTTCCATTTTTTGATATTTTTATTAAGTTGTAGAAAATATTGAATTTTATGTGTCATTACAAATGAATTTTTACACTAAAAAGAATGATGAATTTGTATAGGTTTTACAGAAATAGGCTTATTTTTCAATGTAATCAATGATTTAATTAGCAACTCTGCACTTCTAAGATTTGTGTAATATGGAATATTTAGATCTACCGATGTTCTTCTGATAGTAAAACTGTCAATTATTGCCTGTTTTTTTTCGGTGGTATTTATAACTAAGTCAATCTTATTTTGCTTAATATACTCTACTACATGAGGTGATCCCTCAGCCACTTTATTAACTAAATTTGAAGAAATTCCCTCTTTCAATAAAAAATCGTGTGTTCCTTTTGTTGTATATAAATTATATCCATTTTCTACAAAAGATTTTGCTATTTCAGATATACTTTTCTTATCTTCATTTTTAACTGATATGAATATATTCTTTAAGTCATTAAGTTTCTGTCCTGCACCAATTTGACTTTTATAATAAGCTAAATAAAAATCCTCGTCTATACCCATAACCTCACCAGTGCTTTTCATTTCTGGGCCAAGTATTACATCGGTGTTTGGGAATTTATTAAATGGAAATACAGCCTCCTTGATTGCAAAGTAAGGTAAATTGCTATTATCAAAATTCTGATTTTCTTCAGTCAAAGTTTTACCAACGATTAATTCAGCTGCAATTTTAATAAATGGTATTCCTATTGCTTTGGCCAGAAAAGGAATTGTTCTACTAGCTCTTGGGTTTGCTTCAAGTATAAAAATTTCTTCATCTTTGATAGCATATTGTATATTCATTAAACCTAGAGTTTTTAAATCACTCACTAAAGATATGCTAAATTTTTTTATATTTTTTATGATCTTATCACTTAGAGAAAAGGATGGTATGCTACATGCACTGTCACCCGAGTGAATACCTGCCTCTTCAATATGTTCCATAATTCCAGCTATCATGGTATTACCTTGATTATCCCTTAATACATCAACATCTACCTCTTTTGCATTTTGAAGAAACTCATCTATTAGAATCACATTATTTTCTAAAGCCCAATAATTTTGATCAATATAATCTTGTACATCTTCTAAATTATCCATTTTTTCCATCATTCTTCCTCCTAAGACATAAGAGGGCCTCAATAATATTGGAAACTTTAGTTTAGAGGACTTAGCAACTAGCTCTTTTGTTCCTAGAGAAATATCACTCTTAGGTTGTTTTAAACCTACCTTTTGGATTAATTTTTGAAATCTCTCTCTGTCTTCAGATATGTCTATTGCTTCGAAGGATGTGCCTAATATCTTATAGCCATATTCTTTTAGCTTGTTAGCTATTCTTAAAGGTGTCTGTCCACCAAATTGGACGATAACACCCTCAACATCACCATTCTCATTTTCTTTGTCAATTATATTTTTGACATATTCAAAGTCCAAAGGTTCAAAATATAGCTTATCTGATGTGTCATAGTCTGTTGAAACTGTCTCAGGATTACAATTAATCATAATTGTTTCATAACCAAGCTTCTGAAAAGACTTTACAGCTTGCACACAACAATAATCAAATTCTATACCTTGGCCTATTCTATTAGGACCAGAGCCAAGAATAATTATCTTTTTCTTATCAGCTGGTCTAGACTCACAACTAAATTCATTTGTTTCAGAGGTAAATGTTGAATAAAGATAGGCAGTAGAAGAGTCAAATTCATTTCCGCATGTGTCTACTCTTTTAAATACTGTTTTTAAGTTATTTATGTTCTGTAGATCATAGATCTCATTAATATTAATTTTTGTTAAATTGCTTATATGTTGATTAGAAAACCCAATTTTTTTTGCAGAAATTAATAAATTTTTTTCTAAACTATTACCTGCCTTAACTAACTGTTGCTCAATTTGGATAATCTCATTTATTTCTCTTAAAAAAAATAGATCTATATGAGTTAATTCACTAATTTCAGTTAAAGTTATTTTGCGTCTCAAAGCTTCTGCAATTATTAATAATCTATCAGGTCTTTGTTTTGTAAGTAAATTTTTTAAATAGTCATCTTTTATATTTAGTAATTCATGGCTTATATCTAAACCAAAGTTATCTGACTCTATCGAGTAGAAAGCTTTTAAAAGAGACTCTTTAAAAGTCCTACCTATAGACATAATTTCACCAACAGATTTCATAGCAGTATTTAACTCACTGGGAGTTCCTTGGAATTTTTCAAAATTAAATTTTGGAATTTTGGTTACAATATAATCTATAACAGGTTCAAAACTTGCCGGAGTTACTTTAGTAATATCATTATCTAATTCATCTAAAGTATAACCAACAGCTAAAAGAGCTGCTATTTTAGCTATAGGGAAACCTGTAGCCTTAGATGCTAGTGCAGATGATCTACTTACTCTAGGATTCATTTCAATAATCAAAATCCTTCCGTTTTCTGGATTTACTGCAAATTGAACATTTGAGCCACCAGTCTCTACGCCTATTTTTCTAAGAATTGCAATACTTTGATTTCTTAATTTTTGATATTCTTTGTCTGTTAATGTAAGTGCTGGAGCTATTGTAATACTATCCCCTGTATGTACCCCCATAGGATCTAAATTTTCTATTGAACAAACTATAATTGAGTTATCTAAATTGTCTCTAACTACTTCAAATTCAAATTCTTTCCATCCAATCAAAGACTCTTCAACAAGAGTTTTTGATACTGGACTCAAATCGATAGCATTTTTGACCTTTGGGATAAATTCATCTTTGTCGTATACAATTCCTCCACCAGTGCCTCCTAAAGTATAAAAAGGTCTTAAAATTAATGGAAAATTAACTTCATTGGCTATTTTATTAAGATCAGATTTATCATCAACTATTATGCTAAATGGTGTCTCAAGTCCAATTTCAGACATCGCCTCAGCAAATAACTTCCTATCTTCAGCTACATCGATAGACTTTGGACTTGCACCTAAGATTTTTATTGAACTATTTTTGAAATAATTCTCTTTGTCCAATTCTCTGATAATATTAAGAGCTGTTTGACCACCCATTGTTGGTAAAATTGCATCGGGTTTCTCTTTCTGAATTATTTTTTTTACAATTTCTTTATCAATAGGTTCAATATAAGTTTTATCTGCAAATTCTGGATCTGTCATTATAGTCGCTGGATTAGAGTTAATCAAAACAACTTCATAACCCTCTTTTTTAAGTGCCTTACATGCCTGACTACCAGAATAATCAAATTCACATGCTTGACCTATTATTATAGGCCCTGAGCCAATAACTAAAATTTTAGATATATCTTTTCTAGCTGGCATTCTTTTCCATTAAATTTATAAATTCATCAAAAAGATATCTGCTGTCATGTGGTCCAGGGCTAGACTCAGGATGATATTGAACAGAAAATAAGGGTTGATCATTAGCTTTCATGCCATCAATAGTTCTATCAAACAATGATTTATGTGTTATTTTAAGATTAGAGGGAAAATTTTCATCTAAAACTACAAAACCATGATTTTGTGATGTGATTTCAACTTTGTTTGTTTCTAAGTTTTTTACTGGGTGATTACCTCCTCGATGGCCTTTTTCCATTCGGGCAGTAGAAGCATTAAATGCCAGACTTAATATTTGATGACCCAGACATATGCCAAAAGTTGGTATTTTCTTGTTTAGTAATTTATTTAATTCAGTTTTTATATTTTCATAGACTTTTTTAGGATCACCTGGACCATTACTTAAAAAAAAACCATCAAAGTTTTTATTAATAACATCCTCAGCTTTGAAATTCATATCAAACTCCTCAACCATGCAGTTCCTAGAGTATAAGTTTTTCTTAATGTTATCTTTGGCTCCAAAATTTAAGAAAGCTATTGAGTATTTTTTTTTAGTTATTTCTTTTTTTTCTATTTTTAGCTCTGATGTAAAATCTTTAATTACATCATTCTCCTCTAAAGTGAGACTTTGGTCTAATTGTTCACAAATTTTTTCTATACCTTTGCTTTCAAAATATTCCTCGGTACAAAGCATTATATTTTTTGGTCCAAAATTTCTGATAATTTTAGTTACTGCTCTTGTATCTAAATCAAAAAAAGCGCAAGAATTTTGACTTATAATCCAATCTGCAAAATTTGTTTGCGCTCTCCAATTTGAACTTAATTCAAATAATTCCTTACAAATTAAGCCTGATGAGTGTATTTTCCATGACTCATAATCTTCATTATTGCATCCAACAATACCAATTAATGGAAAGGTAAAATTTATGAACTGAGATTTATATGAGGGATCCGTTAAAATCTCCTGATACCCCGTCATACTGGTATTAAAGCAAATTTCAGCGATCTTGAATTGATCTTTTGATAGAAACTTACCTTTGAAAATATATTTTTTGTTATAAATTAAATATCCGTTTTGATAATTAAGTTTAATTTTATTATCTAATACGGCCATATTAAATCATGTGTATTAGTATATTATATAAGAGGAATTTCAAATGAGTTTGGCAAAAAAAATTTCTGATGACGTCAAAAGTGCTTTAAAAAGCGGAGATAAGAAAAAACTTTCTATAGCTAGATATGTCTATTCTGAGTTAAAAAATTTTCTAATTAAAGAGAATCTAGAGAGAGATGTGTATAAATTATCTGATGAAAATATAATCAAAATTGTTAAAACCCAAATTAAACAAAAAAAAGAGTCACTAGATTTCGCAACTAAAGCACAAGATCAAGGCAGAATAGAGGACCTAGAATTTGATATCAATTACCTTAATGATTTTCTCCCAAGTATGTTGGATGAGAAAAGTACAATTAACGTTATATCAAATCATATAAATGAGAATAATTTAGAAAATAAAGACTTTGGAAAAATAATGGGCTTTTTAAAGCAAAATTATAATAATAAAATTGATATGAATTTAGCTTCAAAAATTATCAAAAATATTTTTAAAGAATGACAAATGATAATATTAAAGAAGTTATAAACAGAACGTCCATAGTTGAGATAATAAATTCAACTGTGCCTTTAAAGAAAAAAGGAAATAATTATTTTGGTTTAAGTCCTTTTAAAAAGGAAAAAACTCCTTCTTTCTCAGTAAATGAAGAAAAAAAAATATTTCATTGTTTTAGCACCGGAGAACATGGAAATGTTATTGATTTTTTAATTAAAGTTAAAGGATATAGTTTTAAAGATGCTTTGTATGAACTAGCAGATAAAGCTGGTATTGAATTAAGTTATAAATCTTCAAAATTAAACAATATTATTTATGAAATTAATTTATTTGCAAAAGACTTATTTCATAAAAATTTATTAAATTCCAAAAAACATATAGATTACTTATTAAAAGATAGAAAGTTTGATATAGATATAATTCATAAATTTGAATTGGGGTCATCACTAAATTCATTTGATTTGCAAAAAAAACTATTAAATAATTTTGAAATTAAAAATCTAGTGGCAGCAGGAATTTTTAGTAAAAGTAAAAACCCTAAATTATTTTTTTCTAACAGAGTCATGGTTCCAATAATTAATATGCAAAACAAAACCTTGGGATTTGGAGGAAGAGTTATTGATAATAGTTTACCAAAATATATTAATACGGCAGAAACTAAAATTTTTAAAAAAAAACAAATACTCTTTAATGAAAAAATACTTAATAAGCAAAATAATAAAAAAATTATTATAGTAGAGGGCTACTTTGATGTTATTAAATTAGAACAAAGTGGTTTTTCAAACTGTTTGGCCCCTCTAGGTACATCAATAAATCATGAAAAATTAATTGAAATTACAAAGAAAGGATTTGAAATTATTGTATGTCTTGATGGAGATATTGCAGGAAGAAATGCTACTATAAGATTAATGAATAATTTACTTGCAGATAAAAATTTTGAGCTTGGAATAAAATTTGTACTTTTGCCTAAAAATTTTGATCCCGATCAATTAATAGAGTCTAATATGTTTGACAAACTCGCTGAGCTTGTTGCTAAACCATTATCAATCGAAGAACTGATAGAAAAATATTTAGAAAAGTTTCATAAAAGCAATGATGTAGATAGCCAGTTTAAAGGATCAAAGGTCTTAAAAAGTTTACTAGATAACATATCAAACATTGATCTAAAAAATATTTTAATTAATCATTTTAATAAGTTAAGTATAAATAAGTATTCTAAGAAAAATAGCTCAAAACCAATTAATCAAAAATTAGAGTTTAAATTTGATTTGAAGTCAAAATTTTCAGCCGCACTCATTTTATTTTATATTGAAAATCTTTCTCACAGAGAGAGGGTCTTTGATTTGATAGCAACGGCTAAATTTGAGGGAAAATTTAGAGAAATTCGAGATTTGATTATTAAAAAAACTCTTTTCAAATCAACAACTATTGAGATTTACGAAGAATTAGACTCTAAAGGATTGAATTTTAGCAAAAATTTACTATTTTCTAATGAAGTTCGAAGGCTGTGTAGATTTGCGTCACCTAAATATAACGAAGATCCTTATAATGAAATTGAAAAAACAATTAGCTTTATAAATAATTAAAAATGGTTAAAAAAAAAGTTATAAAAAAGAAAAATACTAAAAAGAAAGTTTTAAAAAAAAAAGCTGTTTTAGTAAAGTCTAAAGCACCTAAAACTAAAAAAAAATCAGTTGATCTTTCAAATCCACTTGAGTTAATTTTTAAAGAAAATGAAAACCAACTTAGTTTATTAATCACAAAAGAATTTGACAAAGAAATTGCCTTAAAGGCGAAAACATACATCAAATCATACTCAAAAATTGAAGACTCAATCATATCTGTAAATGATTTCTTGAATTATATTGAAAATCTAGATGAGGATCTTTTTAAATTATTTAAAGCATATACCTCGTCTACAGACATAGACGCATCCTCATCAAACGACGAATCAGAAGAAGAAGAAAAATCAACCGGAGTTAAAAGCGATGACCCTGTAAGGATGTACCTTAAAGAAATGGGAAATGTTGAATTACTCTCTAGAGAGGGTGAAATAGCAATAGCTAAAAGAATAGAATCTGGATTAGATAGGATGATGAATTCAATTCTTGAGTGTCCAGCATCAATAGATATTTTAAAGAAATGGATTGAACAAGTTAAACAAAATGAAATTAATTTAAGAGAAATAGTTGATTTTGATGAATACTTTAATGAAGATAATGATCCTTATTCCAATTCTACAAAAAGAAAAGAAATTCAAAAAATAATTAATGATAAAAAGAAAGCTCTACTAAAAGAGAAACAGCTAATGATGAAAGAGCAAGGAATAGAAATTGATAAAGAAAAACTCCAAGAAACGTCAAGTGATGAGGAAATTGAAAACGAAAGTTTTTCTATTTCTATAATAGAAGAGTTTTATAAACCTGAAATACTTAAAAAACTAGACAGAGTTCTTATTTTATCTGAAAATATAACTAAAATTAAAAAGAATAAAAATATTACAAAAATTTCAGATACAAAATCACTAAAAGAACTTAAAAAATACCAAGATGAAATACTTAATTATTTCAACGAAATCAAAATCAAACCACACAAATTAGAAGAGATAATATCCCATCTTTATTCAATTAATAAGGAGATCCAGACAAAAGAGGTTTCTTTATTAACCTTGGCTACTCAAAATAAAATAAGTAGAGATTTATTTTTGAAATACCATAGCTTAAAGGATACTTATACTTTGTATCAAAAACATATGATCTCTTCAGATGAGTCGTTTAAAGTCTTTTTTCAGAAAAATAGTATTAAACTTAAGAGTATTTATAAAGAAGTATTAAGTTTATCAAAAATAGCAAACCAAAATACTATTGAATTTAAAGAGAAAGTCAGAGAAATCCAATCGGGACAAAGAACTGCCAATCAAGCAAAAAAAGAAATGATTGAAGCCAATTTGCGTTTGGTCATTTCAATTGCAAAAAAATACACCAATAGAGGACTTCAATTTCTAGATTTGATTCAAGAAGGAAACATAGGCCTGATGAAAGCAGTTGATAAATTTGAATATAGAAGAGGTTATAAATTCTCTACATACGCCACATGGTGGATTAGACAGGCAATTACAAGGTCTATTGCGGATCAAGCAAGAACCATACGTATTCCAGTACACATGATTGAAACAATTAATAAAATTGTAAGGTCAAGTAGACAGCTAATTCTTGAGCTTGGAAGGGAACCAACACCAGAAGAATTATCTGTAAGATTAAAAATGCCAATTGAGAAAGTTAGAAAAGTTTTAAAGATAGCCAAAGAACCTGTTAGTTTGGAAACACCTATTGGTGATGATGATGATAGTTTCCTTGGGGATTTTATTGAGGATAAAAATGCAGTAATACCTGAAGATGCAGTAATGCAATTAAATTTAAGAGAAACTACAACTAAAATACTTTCAACCTTAACTCCAAGAGAAGAAAGAGTTTTAAGAATGAGATTTGGGATTGGTATGTCCTCTGATCACACCTTAGAAGAAGTTGGACAACAATTTAGCGTTACCAGGGAAAGAATTAGACAAATTGAAGCAAAAGCATTGAGAAAATTAAAACATCCAATTAGGTCAAAAAAATTAAAGTCTTTTATGGACTCTTAAAATCACCAATAATTAAATTTCTTGTTTTTTTTATTATAAGATTATATTAGTAGCAATTCTAATCATGGGCCTGTAGTTCAGTTGGTTAGAACGCGGTGCTCATAACGCCGTTGTCGCAGGTTCGAGTCCTGCCGGGCCCACCAAATAAATTTAAAAACTTTATATTTTTCCTATCTCGACGACTAAAGCTTCTAAACTTCCTTTATTCTTTCTCAATATCTTATTAAATTCAGATTTTTTAGTTACAAAATATGATGTATTCTCAACTATTACATCAATTATTTTATAAGATTTACCAGTATCAATCACTTTCCAATACAGATTTGCAGACGATTTTTTATCAGATATTTCAGATTTAATAATGTAAATATCATTTTTTATATCAACATCTTTTAGTACTATTGAGCTTGACGAATTTGAATTAGCCAATTTGTAAATTGTTTTTATAAGATAATCTGTAAAAACTTCTAAATAAATTGACAAATCATTTTCTGTGCTTCTATTAATAATATTCTCCCCGATAAGACCATAAGCGATTGACTTTACTGCAAAATTTTTGTTTACAAAATATTTATATTTATCGTAATTTTCACTCTCGGTTCCTAGATTATTATTCATTATCTCTAAAAATTGATTTGACTCTGTTTCAAACCATTCTGAAACCTCCGAGGCTTGAAGTGTTGAAAAAGAAAGGATAAAGCTGAATACTATTAGATAATTTTTCATATTAATGAGTAAATATAATTTGACTGACTATTCAATGTAAATTTTTGGTACAGGAAGGTTTTGAATATATTCTTCTTCGAGTTGAGCATTTCTATTCTGATAATATATTGATTTTATCATTTCATATCTATCCGAGGATGCCTCTCTAACCTTATCAAGTTGTTCATCAATTTCGACTCTTTCATTTAAGCCATCACCAATTGCTATGTATTCTCTATTTGGAACATTATTTGATATAGGATCTACAAAATATTCAACAACATCTCCACTTAAATCTCTTAAGTTACTTGGTCCAATAATAGGAAGTACTAAATAAGGGCCACTCGATATACCTCCTTTAGCGAGAGTAATTCCAAAGTCAGTTTCATTTTTCTCCATTCCTACTCTAGACGCAAGATCAAAAGTTCCTAAACTAGTTAGTGTATTAATTGTAAACCTTCCAATTGAATTAAAAGATTTATAAAACTCCCCCTGAAAAATAAAAGATACTGTTCTTATTGGCTCTTTTAAATTACTAAAAAAATTAGAAACCCCTTTTTCAACTGGTTCTGGTGCTATAAATTTGTATGTTTTTACTATTGGCCTGATAGCAATATCATCAATAAAAAAATTGAAATTTAAAATAGCTCTGTTTATTGGCTCAATAGGATCGTATATTTCATCATACGAGATACTTGATAAAGATTCATCTTCTTTGGAATAAGATGAACTTATTTGCAAAAAGCTGATTGAAATTATTAAAAGTATTACTTTCAAATGTTTTTTCATTACGTAAAATCTTAATTCATTATAATACAATCAATCTATGAATCTTAGTAAATTAAATAAAGAACAAAAAATTGCTGTTGAACATAAAAAAGGACCACTTTTGGTTCTTTCAGGAGCAGGAACAGGTAAAACAAGAGTTTTAACGTCTAGATTCGTGTATATTGTAAAAAATTTAAATGTTGATTTTAATAAAATAATAGCAGTAACTTTTACAAATAAGGCTGCCAATGAGATTAAGGAGAGAGTAAATATTGAACTAAAAAGTAGTATTGATTCCCCATGGATAGGTACTTTTCATTCAATATTTGCAAAATTTCTTAGAAAGCACTCTACTCTAGTAAATTTAAAGTCAAATTTTACGATATTAGATATAGAGGATCAAAAGAAACTCTTAAAACAAGTTTTAGATTACTGCAAGATAGATAAAGATATCAATGAAAGTATATATCACAATGAAATTCAGAATTTAAAAGATAATAAAATCCTTTTTAATGAAAATAAAAAGATATCTAAATTTTCATCTATAGAAAGATTAGATGATATTTACTCTTATTATCAGCAAAGATTAATTGAAATAAACGCAGTAGATTTTGGTGATATTTTATTACATAGTTATACTATACTTTCAAACAATTTAGATTTAAGGAAATCATATCAAAACTTTATTGAACATATACTAATTGATGAATTTCAAGACACAAACTTAATTCAGTATGATTTAATAAAATTAGTTTTAAATTCTAATCAAAATTTATTTTGTGTTGGAGATGATGATCAGTCAATTTATGCATGGCGAGGCGCAAATATCGAGAATATCATAAATTTTCCAAAAGAATTTAATTCTCCTGTTGTTCGCTTAACAAAAAATTATCGTTCAAATAGTTCTATTTTAGAGGCAGCAGCTTGCATAATAAGCAATAATAAGAATAGATTAGGAAAAGATTTAGTGAGTTTTAATAAAAAAATACCTGAACAAAAAATAAGCTTAAATTCATTTTACTCTCAAGAAGAGGAGTCATTATGGATATCAGATGACATATCTAGGAAGTTTAAGGATAATAATAGTATTGGGGTTTTGGTGAGACTAACTGCCCAAATGAGAAGTATTGAGGATAAATTTATAAAATATGCTTTACCTTACGAGATTATAGGTGGCCCAAGATTCTTTGAGAGAAAAGAAATAAAAGATATTCTTGCATACTTAAAACTCGCAAATAGTTTTAAAGACGACCTTTCATTTGAAAGAGTAATTAATTTACCTAAAAGAGGAGTAGGCGATCAATCGGTAAAATTAATTATTGACAATGCAAGAGAAAAAAGAATTTCTTTTTTTGAGTCATTAGAGCTTTTATCTAGAGAAAATAACTTACCCGGATCTCTGATGATAAAAACTAAACCATTCATTGATATTATAAAAAAAACATCCGATCTTATAAACAAAACAACTCTAGAAGATATAGGTATTTTTATAATTGAGGAAACAGGATATTTAAAAATGTTAGAAAATGAAAAAAATAAATTGAAACAAGTAGAAAATGAATCAAGGATTGATAATTTAAAAGAATTTGTGAATGCCCTTTCAGAATTTGAGAATTTAGATGAATTTCTAGAACATGTAGGTTTGGTTAATGAAAATCAAAAAAATACACACTCAAATTCTGTAAAATTAATGACATTACATGCAGCTAAAGGATTAGAATTTGATCATGTTTATTTACCAGGTTGGGAAGAAGGTATCTTTCCAAGCTCCCGAGCATTAGAGCAAAATTCATCAAAATCTTTAGAGGAAGAGAGGCGACTTGCTTATGTAGGAATTACGAGGGCAAAGTTTGATTTAAATTTAAGTTATGCAACTTCCAGATATACATATGGAATGAATAATTACTCATTACCTTCGAGATTTTTAAATGAAATTTCAAAAGTTGAAAAAAATACAACAAATATTTTAGAAGACAGCTCTTTATACAATCCAACTAAAAAGACTACTTCGGATAATATTCAATTAAGTCCTGGAAAAAAAAGAATGTTAGAGTTTTTAAGAAAAAATACAAAATGAAATCTCATTCAATAAAAAAATATTTAAAAGACAATAGGATAGATTTTTATCTTATTACAAATAATGATCTTCATCTTAATGAAAGTCCAAATTTAGATTTAAAAGATATTTATAAATTATTTAAATTTGATTGCACTAGAGGATATATTCTTTTCTTTATCAATAGATTTATCTTTTTTACTGACTCACGTTACACGCTAGCAGCTAAAAGATTTTTCAAAAATAACTGTGAAATATATGATTTAAGTGAAATTACTTTTGTTGATTACCTAGTTATGCAAAACAAAAGTTTATCAGGCGTTGTAGACTCAAAATTGATTTCGGTAAAAGAATATAAAGATATAAATTCAAAATTACAAAAAAATAAAATTAATATTTACCCACAATCAAAAAACTTTTTTAGAAAAAATTATAATCCAAATTTTAATATTTCCTATCCAATGAGTATGCCTAAATATTTAATACCAAGACCTTATATTGATAATTTTAAAAAGATTAGGGCTAATCTTAAAACTGAAGGTATTTTAATCTGGAATAATGCTCAGGTAGCTTATTTACTAAATCTTAGGTCATTTGAACTATGGAATTCAACCAAGCCTTTTGCAGGCTTATTTATTCCTAAAAAAAATATTAAACCTATTTTAATAACAAATAACAAAAATTTGAAAAAAGTTAGTAAACTAAATAATTTTAATATTTACAGAGAAGAAAAATTTGTAAAATTTCTTAAATCATCAAAATTCCAAAATATTGAAACTTCTTATGAATTTTTAAATCTTCATATGTACATACAATTATCTAAATTTTTAAATTTATCGGAAACTAAAATAAATATTTCTAAATATCTAGGTACAAAAACATCTAAAGAAATAAAAAATATTGAGACTTGTCACATAGAAGATGGCTTAGCAGTTATTAAATTTATAATTGATTTAAAGCAAAAAAAAATTAATCCTAAAAATGAATTTAAAGTCTCTGAATATTTATACAACAAAAGAAAAGAGGGTATTAATTTTTTCAGAAACTCCTTTGATTATATAAGTGCATTTGATTCAAACGCTGCAATCATTCATTATAAACCTCTTCCTGATAAGTCTTTTTCATCAAAAAATAGAAAAATATTATTAATTGACTCCGGAGCTCAATATTTAGAGGGTACTACGGATGTCACAAGAGTAATTAAAATAGGAGCGAAAAATTATTCTAAAATAAAAAATTCTTATACTTATTTACTTAAGTCACTAATAAAAATAGAAAACAAAATATTTCCAACAAATATAAGCTCATCTAAAGTAGATCTATTTATAAGAAATTACCTATCTAAATTTAAAATATCCTATAGTCATGGGACTGGTCATGGTGTAGGAAACTTTGGTGATGTTCATGAAAAATACCCCTCTATTTCACCTAAATCTAAGGATAAATTAATTAATAATAATTTATTTTCCATTGAACCAGGGCATTACGTCGAGGGTAAATTTGGTATTAGAATAGAAAATCTTTATGTTACAAAGATTATTAACAAAAACTTGAAATTAAAAAATGTCACATTAGTTCCTTACGATTTAGAACTTATAAACTGGAGATTAATAACGAAATTTGAAAAAATTTATATAAAGCAATATCATAAAAAAATTTACCAATCTGTTGAAACAAGATTAAATAATAATCAGAAGAATTATTTTATAAAAAATTTAATTAATAAGATTTAAAAATTCTTTCTCATTTAAAATATTGATTTTTAAATCTTTAGCTTTTTTTAATTTAGAACCAGATTTCTCTCCAAATACAAGTATATCTAAATTTTTTGATACGTTCGAAGCAATTTTATATCCTTTTTTTTTTGCTAATTCTTTTGCACGATCTCTTGACAGATTTTGAAGAGTTCCTGTGAACAATATACTTTTATTGAGATTAGTTTCACTATATTCATTTTCAATAATATCAATTATATCAAGTATCTTAAATGACTCCTCAATATTAGCTTTATCAGAAAAATATTTAACAAAAGAATTTATAGCTTTTTCTCCCAAACCATCAATATTTTCAAGTATTTCTTTTAGTTTTTTTGATTGTATGAAATTTTTAAAATTAGTTTTATTTTTAAAATGCATAGATATAAGTTCAGAATTATTTTCACCTAAATATCTCAGGCCAAGAGAAATTAAATATCTAGATAAAGAGGTTTTTTTAGATTTATTTATTGACTCAATAAGATTTAAATAAGATTTTTCTCCAAATCCTTCCAATTTAATAATTTGATTTTTGTGATTTTCTAATTTGTAAATATCTAATTTACTGGAAATTAAATTAAGACTAATAAATTTTTCAATCAATTTCTCACCAAGCCCATCAATATTCATTGCATTTTTAGACACAAAGTGTTTCAAAGACTCTAAATTTTGGTATTTGCATTTATTTTTTTCTGCACTGCATCTTTGTACTGCTTCATCTTTAATTTTAATTATTTTAGATCCGCACAAACAATTCTTTGGTATGACAAATTTTTTATTAGATTTTTTCCTTTTTTCTATATCTACTCTAGAAACATATGGAATTACATCTCCAGCTCTTTTAACCCAAACAAAATCATTTATTCTTATATCTTTTCTGACAATTTCATCGAAATTATGAAGTGATGCATTTGATACAATTACGCCTCCAATATTAATTGCTTTAAGTCTAGCTACAGGTGTTATGGCCCCAGTTCTTCCAATTTGAAGTTCTATTTTTTTAACTTGTGTCAATGCTTCTTCAGAACTAAATTTAGCGGCTATTGCCCATCGGGGAAACTTACTGGTGCTTCCTAACATCCTCTGCAAATCTAAATCACTAATCTTAATTACCATTCCATCAATATCAAAATTGATTGAGGATCTTTTTTTTTCAATATCTGAAATATAATTATAAATATCTTTTAAATTATTGAATTTCTTATCATAGCCTGTTTGTTCAAAATTATTTTTTTTGCAAAAATTTAAAAATTCTTCAAAGTTTAAAAACTCATTTTCAAATGAAAACTTACCATATCCATGAGGTATAAATCTCAAGGGTCGATTTTTTGTAATTTCACTATTGATTTGACGAAGAGATCCAGAGGCAGCATTTCTAGGATTTGAAAATTGATTTTTTTTTTCAAATTGTTGGTTTAACTTTTCAAAATCATTTCTTAAAAAAAATACCTCGCCTCTAATTTCTATAAGATCAGATTTACAATTATTTAAAAAATGGGGTATACCTCTAATTCCCAATACATTTTCTGTAATCTCCTCTCCAACAATACCATCTCCTCTTGTAATAGCCTTAAATAATTTATTATTTTTATATATTAATGATAAAGATACCCCATCTATTTTACAATCAACATTAAATATATAGTCTGAATTCTTTTTTTTTAAAAAATTACTCGCTTTATCAAAAAAATCCTCAGTATCACTTATACTAAAACTATTTGATAGAGATAACATTGGTTCATAATGACTAAATTTTTCAAATTTTGATGAAGGAGAAGTACCTACACCTAAATCGTCAAAATTTTTTAATTCAGGATTATTGTATAACAAATAATCATATTTTTTCTTTAAATCATCGTACATAGAGTCGTCAATCGATGGATTTGAGTTGTAATATTCTTTATTATATTTTTTTAATTTATCTCTTAGTTTGATAAATCTATTTTTTAATTTCATCTAATTAATTTCGAAGTAAATCTGATGCTACTTTTTTAGCTGTCTCAGTAATTTTAGCTCCACTTATTAAGCTTGCTATTTCATTAACTCTTGATTCATCATTTAACTCTATAATTTGACTTGTCATCTCATCATTTTTAATAACTTTCTCAATTTTCCAATGTTTATGGGCTTTTGACGCAACTTGAGGTGAATGCGTTATTGCAATAACTTGATTTTTTTTAGATATGTTATTAATTTTTTCTGAAACATTTGTGGCAATTTTACCACTTAAGCCACTATCAACTTCATCGAAAATAAGTGTCAAGTTTTGATCATTATTAGCGGTTAATGATTTAATTATAAGAAGCAATCGTGACAATTCACCTCCAGATGCAACTTTTTTTATTGAGCTAAATTCAGATTTTTTATTAGTTCTAAATAAGACATCTAGTTCATCATATCCCTGAGGGCCATAATCTTTTTCATCTTTCTCTGAAAACTTAAATATCATCTCACCCTGCTCAATATTTACAATTGGAAGTTGTTTATTAATATTTTCTAAGATTTTTTTTGACTCTTTCTTTCTTAAATTAGATATCTTTAAAGCCTCTTTTTTGAAATTATTAAGATCATTTACATACTTATTGAAAAGAATTTTTTTCTCTTTATCAAAATTTTCAAGAGAGTCTATTTCGCTTAATATTTTATCTTTAATCGAAAATAAATTACTTGGTTCTACTTCAAAGAATTTTGATAATTGTTGATATTGATATATTTTTTCATCAATTTCATCAAAATTAATTTCAATATAATCCTCAGAATTAATTTTATTATCTAATTCATTGATTAATTCATTAATATCTAAAATTGATGAGGCAAATTTTTGAGAAATATCTGAATATTCTTCATTTATTTCTTCTAATTTATTTAAATTTTTTTCTATTGAATTCAAGTGATTATTTGAATAAAAACTTGATAACAAATTTTTAATATTGTCTGAAATTTCAATATATTTTTTAATATTTTTGTTAAAATTTCTTTTGTTAATAAGATCTTCGTATTCATTTTCTTTTGGATTTAATGTTTTAATTTTATTATTTTTGATTTTTAATATTTCTAATTTTTCATTTATATTTTTTTCATTATCTATATGGAATTGATAAACATTTCTCGAAGCTTTAAATGTTTCAAATTTAAAATTTAAATCATCCACTTTAATGTTACCTAAATTGTCTATAAATCTAAGAAAATATTTATTGTCAAAAAGTTCTTGTTGTTCAAAATTTTCTTGAAATTCAATAACATTTTTTAATATCCCTTTTATATTACTAAGAGGTTTTATTTCTCCGTTTATTAGTAATTTTGATTTTTGACTTGAGTTTATCTGTCTTTCTACAATTAAATAATCATCTTCAATATTAATATTCAGCTCATCTAAATTTTTTTTTATTAAATTATTAATTTCAAAAACTGCTTTAATCGTTGAAATCTCATTATCTTTTAAATTTAGACTGGTTTGATTTTTTCCACCAAGTGCTAATTTCAATCCTTCTATAATAATAGATTTACCAGCACCAGTTTCACCAGTGAACGCATTAAAACCATTAATAAAATTTATTGATATTTTTCTTATTAAAAGAAAGTTTTTAATTTCTAGTGAAACTAACATTTTAATTATTCTATAGAAAGAATTGAATTATTGTTTGAATTTATTTCCTCATCTATTTTTAATATTTTTATTGGGTTAAATTTTTCATACCATTTTTCTTCCTTACCGACATCTTTCAAACCATTTATAAGATTGTATGATTTTTGATACCATACACTATTTGGAAAATTAAAAGCTAAAATTGAAGCATAATCCTTAGCTAATTCAAATTCTTCTAAGGAATAATAAATTTCTGTTAGCAAATATAAAGTTTCCTCTATAGAAAGACTTGTATTATGGTTATTAAATATATCCTTCAAATAAATTAGTGATCCATCAACATTATTCTTATCAAGATAAAATTTTGCTGTACTAAGTTTTTGAGATGCTAAATTATTATTAAGAAGTTTAATTTTTGTTATTATATCTATTTCATATTTATTGTTTGGGTATGCATTTAAAATAAAATTAAATTTATTTAACGCTAGATTTGTATTTTCTTGACTATAATCAGATTTTTTAATTAAAACGTAATAAGTCATAGCCTCCAAATAACTGGCATAAACAATATCACTGTTTCCAGGGTAATAGCTCTTAAAATTTTCTGCTAATATCCTAGTGGTTTCATAATCTTTTTTTAAAAAATGTATATAAGCCCTAACAAGTAAGCTTTTATTTGAATATACACTGCTTGGGAAAAGAACTTCTATTTTATCAAGTTCAATTAATGCTAAATCTAATTCATTTGAGGATATATATACATTTGCAAGATCAAATAACTCATAGTCTTTTAATTTATTATCTTCATAAAGACTTTGATCATTTTTATATTCACCTTTATCATCAGATGAACATGAAATTATAAATAAAGTTAAAATAAGAAGAATCGTCTTTCTCACGTATGAATTATAGTCATAGAAATAAAAATAAAACAGTCAAATATATAGTTATCCACTATACCGGTATGAAAAATCTTAAATTAGCTTACCAAAAATTATCAGAAAAAACCTCAAACGTAAGTTCACATTACTTAATTTCTCGAGATGGTATTATAATTAATTTATTATGTCCAAAATTCAAAGCATGGCATGCTGGAAAATCCAAGTGGAAAAATGATTTAAATATTAACGATTACTCAATTGGTATTGAACTTGAAAATAGAGGACATGATTTTGGATACTCGAATTATTCAAATAATCAATATAAATCCCTTAAGAGACTTATTAATTTTCTAAAAATAAATTTTTTTATTGCAGAAAGAGATATAATTTTTCATTCGGATATTTCTCCGAATAGAAAAAAAGACCCAGGTGAGAAATTTTTAATTAAAAGAATAGGAATTAATAGGTTTGGAAGAAAAAAAATAAAAGAAAATTATAATTTAAATGAACTGCTAAGCTTATATGGCTTTCATAAGTCCTATATAAATAAATACAAAATTTTTTGTATCAAGGCTGTAAAAAGAACATTAAATTATAAAGATATTAACTCCTCCCAATCTAAAAAATTTTTAAGAGATTTTTATAATTTATTATTTTATTAATTTTATGTATATTAAATCTGGGTAGCATGCAGTCGCTTTGTTTTACAAAGAGGAAAGTCTGAGCTCACGTAGAAAGTGATAACGGATAACATCCGTCGAGGGTAACCTTAGGGAAAGTGCAGCAGAAACAAACCGCCGTAAGGTAAGGGTGAAAAGGTGAGGTAAGAGCTTACCGGATAATTAAAAACTATCGCAATATGCAAACCCTATCACGAGTAAGATCAAATAGAGGTTATAGCTATTTCTACAGTTGGCCTGGGTTGATCGCTTGAGTTAACTAGCAATAGTTAATCTAGATAAATGACTGCAGTTTTTTCAAAATACAGAACTCAGCTTACAGCTACCCACACTATTTACTATTTATAAAAAATCCCATATAATCCCATGAAATACCATGATGATGTTCCTTTCTTCTTTTTATGGGATAATTGACTCTAAAAATAGAGTAGCTATACCATCTTCTTTTAGATCAATCATAAAAATCTCCAAGGAAAAAATATTTATATTCAAAAGTTTAAAGTATGAATGTTTAGAGGTGCATTTATCCTCTAAGATTAATTCTTTAGTAAAAAGTTTTGATGAAAAAGATTTTTTTTCAAAAAAAAATGATCATTTTAAAACAGCAATACTCTCAGATTTAGAAGAAATATCTATAGATAAAGACGGTCGATTTATAGTAAAAGAACAACAACAAAAATTTTCAAAACTATCCAAAGAAATAATATTTATAGGCAAAGGAAATCATTTTGAAATTTGGGAAAAAAAATTAGGTGAAAAACACAAAAAAACTTCAAGAGCAAAATTTAAATGATTAATAATTTACACATACCTATTATGGCAAATGAAGTTTTATCTCTTGTTAATAATAAAAAAAACCTATCTATTTTAGATTGTACATTTGGCGGGGGAGGGCACTCTAAAAAATTTTTAGAAAAAGGACATCACGTTACTGCGATAGATCAAGATGAAAAAGCATACATTATTGCAAAAAAATTAAAAAAAAACTTTCCTAACATATTCTTTTATAAATCAAATTTTAAAAATTTTGATTTATTAGATCTGAATAAAAAAAAATTTAATCTAATTCTATTAGACCTAGGATTTTCATCAAATCAATTAGCTGATAGTGATATTGGTTTGTCATTTAAGGAAAATTCAAAATTAAACATGAATTATTTGGGTGGCGATTTAAATGCATATAAAATAATTAATTACTATGAAAAAGATGAACTTCAAAGAGTCTTCAACCTATATGGTGAAATAAATCAAGCTGAAAAATTAGCTAAATATATAATTAAACAAAGATCTTTAAAAAAAATTAATACAAATTTTGATTTTATTAATGTCTTGAGGAATAGCGGAGTAAATTTTAGGTCAAAAAAAATACACTTCGCTACACAGGCATTTCAGGCATTGAGAATCGAGTCGAATAGTGAATTGGAAAATTTAATGATATTTTTAAAAAAAGTTCATATTTTTTTAGAGACTAATGCTTATTTAGCAATAATTTCTTTTCAAAGTTTAGAAGACAGAATAGTAAAGAATTACCTCAGAGATAACTGTATAAAAAAAAACAAAAACTTTAAAAATAATAAAAATTGGGGTTATGAAATTCTTACTAAAAAACCTTTAACAGCATCAAAAAATGAAGTTTTAGAAAATAATAGAGCTAGATCTGCAAAACTTAGAGTAGGGAGGTTTATTAATTGATTAACCATATTTATAAGTTTTGTTTAATATTTATTTTCATTATTTTATTTTTAAGTTTTAAAAACCAAATCAAAATACTTGAAAATAAGCTTACTTTTTTAAAAATAAACTATACCAATGATTATCAAAAATATGTAAATAAAGAAATACTACTTTCAAAGCAAATAAATCAATTACAGATAAATGAATTAAATAATTTTGAATTTGTTAAAAATAAAAAAATAATTCAATTTGATAGAAATGAGTTTGATGACTTTACAATCATAAAGGTCAATTATGTTCAATCTGAGTAATGAAACAGATTATAAATTAATATCGAAAACAAAAAATTATTATAATTTTTTTATTTTAGCAGTTCTGTTTCTTTTTACTGCTATCTTTATAAGGCTTTTTATTTTAAGTTTTGATAAGAAGAGTATTTCTATTTCTAATGTACGAGATACAAGTCTTAAAATTTTACCCACTATTTATGATTTAAATAAAAATACTTTAGCATATTCTGACTACAACTATTCAATTAAAAATATTAAAAATAAAGTTAAATATTTAAAAAGAAATGTTCCCATCAGTGAAATCCTAGAACCAATCTATATAGGTGACCCTTACATCAAATTTGAAAAAATTTTAACTAGAAAATACCCACACAGTTCCATATTAAATAATATGATTGGAAATACAAATATTGATCATAAAGGAGTATCTTTAATTGAAAAATTTATTGATCAAAACAATAAAGATATTGATTTATCTATAGATATTAAGATACAAAAGAAAATATACGACTCTTTGTTTAATGATACATTAAATATAAATCCAGATTACTCTTTGAATGTTTTAGTTGACTTAAGTAGAGAAGAGATTGTTAGTAACGTTTTTTTAGATAATAGAAATATTGATGATAAATTTGATCAGACTTTATTGCCTTTAAAAGATCTTAAATTTGATTTTGGATCAGTTTTCAAAACATTTACAGTTTTTTCTGCTTTAAAAAATCAGAAAATAGACATTAATGAGTACTTTGATGTAGATCAACCAGTATACATTGGTAGTAAGATGATTAATGACTATCCAAGAAATAGCGAAATACCTATGCAAGTAGGAGATATATTAAAAAAATCCTCTAATAGAGGAGCGATTTTAATAAGAAGAAATTTGGATTGTCAAAATGAATTCAAAGCTGATTTAGATCACATAGGTCTTTTAAAATCTACTCAAATTGGATTTGGAATGACTTCGGTTGAACCAACAGTGAATAATTTTAGAGGAAGATATTGTGACAATATCCCTTTTGGTTATGGATTGTCAATTTCTCCAATTCAGTTAATTAATGCTTATGGAAAAATAATAACAGGTAGAGATAATTTCAATGCTTCATTTGAGAAAAATGAAAAACAAAATAAAAATAAATATAACAAAATATCAAATACTGTTAATAAACTATTATTTTATGCAAATGAGACTGATAATGAATTATACAAAAACTTTTTAGTAGCAGGTAAAACTGGAACCGCAGATCAAGTTATATTAAATGATGAAAAATTTCAAAATGTTACTTATATAAGTTTTTTTCCTTACAATAACCCAAAATATTTAAATTTAACATTTATGCAAAACCCCAAGGAATCCTATGGAAAATACATGACTGCTGGGAATACAGTAAAACCAACTTTTTATAACCTTTTGAAAGAAATATACATATATCTGGACTTATCTATTGTTAATACTAAAAGTACAGATATTTAATGAACTTAACTGAGTTAAAAAAAAAGGGTTTTAAAATTGTTACAAATTGGCAAGAATGTAACAAAAATACTATTTTTCTATTTAATAGTAAAAATCAATCAAAATTTATTAAATATATAAATTTAGCTATCAAAAAAAAATGTAATTTTTTTATTTGTAATATTAAGTTAAAGGAGATTATTAAACAAAAATCAATTAATTTTTTTTTCTATAATAATAACAAGGATTTAGAAAAAATAGTTAAAATATTTTATAGATTTAATCGTCTTAAATTAATTTTTGTTACAGGTACTAATGGCAAAACCTCCATTGCTTATGGTGCAAATAAATTATTTAATAAAAATGGACTTAGATCTTGTTATATAGGTACTTTAGGTTTTTTTATTAATTCAAAAAGAATAAAAAAACTGAGCAATACTACACCTTCATATTTTGAAATTCTTAATTTACTTCAATTAGCGAATGATAATTACATAAAATTTGTTTTTATAGAAGTTTCCAGTATTGGATACTGTGAAGGAAGAATTGGAAATTTAAATTATAATTATTGTATTTTAACAAATTTAGAGTCCGATCACCTCGATTACCATAAAAATATAAATAATTATCATTTAGCTAAAATAAATCTTATTAAAGATCATAGATTGAAAAACTCAATTTTATTTCTACAGGATTATAATTTAAAAAATAAATTTAAAAGCTTTGATAAAAACTTACTTTCCCAGGATAGTTTTATATCTAAAAATAATATATCTATAATTAATAAAAGTTTTAACCAATACCAAATAACTTTAAAAGACAAATCATATAAAATAAACACATATAATGATTTTATGGTCAAAAATATTATTACTATATTGATGGTTTATTATAAAATTACAAATAAATTTCCATTTAAAATTACTAAATCATTATTTCCACCTGGTAGATCTGAAATCATTTATAATAAAAAAAATAAAGTAATAATAATTGATTATGCTCATTCAAAAGATGCATACGAAAATTTGTTAAACAAATTTCCTCTACTAAATAAAAGTGTAATAATTATTTATGGCTGTGGCGGTGATAGAGATAAAACTAAAAGACCACAAATAGCCAAGGTAATCTCAAAGTATACAAAAATACAGATAATTACTGATGATAACCCAAGATATGAAGACGCAGCAATAATCAGAAAAACTCTTATGAAGTATTCCTCAAACCCAATTGAGATCCCTAGTAGAAGAAAGGCTATAAAATTTGGAATAGATTACATAAAAAAAAATGATGGTATTTTAATTATTGCTGGAAAAGGTCATGAAGATATACAAACATACAAAAATAAATCCTACTTATTTAATGATAAAGTAATCTCATCAAATTATGCTAAAAATTTATAAAATTATTGAAGCTTTAAAATCGAAATATAAATCTGACATTGTTTTTGACACACGATTAATAAAAAAAAATGATATTTTTATTGGTTTAAAAACAAAAAATAATGATGGTAGCTTGTATTATAACGAAGCAATTAAAAAAAAAGCAGCGTTGGTAATTGTAAATATTTACAACACTCACCCAAAATTATTATATGTTAGAGATACTCATCTGTTTATAAAAAAGTTTTGCAAATTTATTCTAGACTCCTATAAAGGTAAAATTATTGCTGTAACTGGATCTGTAGGCAAAACAACATTTAAAGAGAATATTTTTCATATTCTAAAAAATAATAATATTAGCGCATATAGATCTTATAAAAATTTTAACAATATCCAGGGTTTGCAGTTTTCTATAATGAATATGAATTTGAAAAGTAAATATTCTATATTCGAATTAGGAATTAATAACCCTAGAGAGATGCTTAAATTAGTTAATACTTTAAAACCACATTATTGTTTAGTGACAGGTATTGAAAATTCTCACATTGGAAATTTTAGAAATTTTAGGCATCTTGTTGATAACAAACTAAAAATATTCAAATCTAAAAGACTTATTAGTGGGTTAGTCAATTATAATTATGAACCTTATTATATTAATAATAAACTAAACCAGAAAGTAGATCTTATAAATTCTGAAAGTCTAAAAAAATTTATTATCTCAAACAAAAAAATATACAAAGTAAATTTTATTTATAATAAAAGAAAATACTCTATAGAGTCATCTAGAGGAGAATTTTATATAAACATAGCTATAATATCTTTTTTATTTATTAAAAAATTTATAAATACAATAAAATTTAAAAATTTTTTTTATGATGAGTCAATTATTGAGTCCAGAGGTAAAGAAGTTCTGACTTATATAGGAAGTAAAAAAATTAAATTCTATGATCATAGTTATAATGCAAGTCCATATTCACTAAATAAACAAATTTTATTCTTTAGTAAGAGAAATATTAAACAAAAAGCATATATTTTAGGTTCTATGAAGGAACTAGGAGATCAATCAGATTTTTTTCATATGCAAATTATTGAATTAGCAACTAAATTAAATTTAAGAAAAATAATTTTTATAGGAGATGAATTCTATAAGTTTAAAAAAAAATTTGATAAATTTATTTTTTATAAAAACTATATGCCAGCTATCAACTATTTGAATACAGAAATTAATAATATAAAAAATATATTGGTAATGGGTTCAAGATTAAACAAACTAGATAAGATAATAAAACAATATGTTAGGTGATTTATTATATTCTCTAAGAGATATAGAATTTTTATTTAATTTATTTGGTTATATTTCTTTTAGGTCGGGCTTATCCTTGGTCACCTCATTTTTAATAGTCTTAATACTTATGCCTCATTGGGTTAGAATTCAAAAAAGTGCTTTTCCTAGTGGACAACCTATAAGGAATGATGGTCCGGATACACATTTCTATAAAAAAGGTACTCCAACGTTAGGTGGGGTGCTCATTCTTTTTTCAATAATTTTAAGTTCAATTTTGTGGACTTCCAATTTCTCAAGTTTTAACTATATATTGATATTGACATTAATTTTATTTGGATTGATAGGTTTTTTTGATGACTTCCAAAAAGTTAAATTAGGTAAGGGAATAACATCTAAAATTAAATTTTTATGTCAACTATCAGCTACATTAATTATCTTTTTTACTATCAAATATAATGGATTTGATTTAAACAAATTTAGCATTCCTTTTTTAAAAAATGTTTCAATTGAACTTGGCTATTTTTACTTTGTTCTAATTCTATTTATTGTAATTGGTTCAACAAATGCAACCAATTTGACTGATGGATTAGATGGATTAGTGACAATGCCTTTGATATTTGTATTTCTTACATTTGCTGTATTTGCATATGTTTTGGGTAACATGAATTTTTCTGATTATCTTTTAGTTAATTATATAAACGGATCAGGAGAAATTGTAATTTTTTGTACCTCAGCAATTGGAGCATTACTGGGTTTCTTATGGTTTAACTCGAGTCCCGCATCTATATTTATGGGAGATACAGGATCACAATCTTTAGGCGCTTCATTAGCCGTAACGTCCATCCTTTTAAAACAAGAAATAGTATTAGCTGTTGCTGGAGGTCTATTTGTAATTGAAACTTTATCTGTCATGATACAAGTTACATATTTTAGATTATCAAAAGGAAAAAGAGTATTTTTGATGGCCCCACTTCATCATCATTATGAAAAAAAAGGACTATCAGAACAAAAAATAGTAATTAGATTTTGGATATTAAGTTTCCTTTTTTGTTTGTTAGCTTTATCACTTTTAAAAATTAGATAATTGATAAAATTAAATAAAAAATTTTTAATTTATGGATATGGTGTAACCGGGAAATCAGTAGAAAAATATCTTATAAATAATAATTGTAATTTTAATATATATGATGATTTTAAAAAAATTATAAATAAAAGAGTAATTAGCAAAAAGTATTTAGAAAATAAAATTAATCAATATAGTTATTTCGTAGTATCTCCATCGATCAAGATTGAAAAAAATCATTTTTTATATAAACATAAAAATAAAATTTTAATCGATTTAGATTTTTTAAGTTTAGAAATATCCTCACAAAAAATATTAGGCGTAACAGGAACAGAGGGTAAATCTTCAACTTGTAGTTATATTAATCAAATACTTTCAAAAAAATATAAAACTAAAATTATTGGCAATTTTGGAAATACTATTTTGGACAAAACAAATTTAAAAAAATATTTATCAAAAATAGATATTTTAATTATTGAATTAAGTTCGTATCAATTAGATAAATTGAAATTTTTAAAATTACATTATGCTTTGATTACAAATATATTTAGTGATCATTTAGATTACCATAGAAATATTAAAAATTACATTAGCTCTAAATTTCGAATACAAGATTTTTTATATAAAAATTCACCTTTATTTTTATCAAATTACTTATTTCTAAAACATCGAAGTCATATAAAAATCAATAAAAATATATTAATTTTGAATGATGAAAAAATAATACATAAAAAAGAACTTCCCAACCATATTAGAGAATTAAATTTATACTCAATTAAAAATTTGATTTATTTTATCGACTCACGATTAAAAATAAAAAATATTAATGTTTCTGATAATTTAAGTCATAGAATTCAGCTAATTTATAATAAAAATTCTCTAAAAATTTATAATGATAGCAAGTGCACTAACTTAAATAACGCTGTTTATAAAAATAATTTAATAAATAGTTCAAAAAAAATTTTAATTCTTGGAGGTATACTTAAGAAACAAGATAAAAATTTAAAATTTAATATTAAAAATACATTAGTGCTAACATTTGGCAATCAAAGAGATTTATTTATTAATCAATTAAATCTTATTGATTCTAATTATTTTAAATTTAATAGACTTATTGAATTAATAAACTTTCTCAAATTAATAGTTAAATTACGTAAATATGAATATATACTTTTTTCTCCTGGTGGTGAGTCTTTTGACTCCTTTAAAAATTATATAGATCGTGGAAATTATTTTAATCGACTTATAAAAAAAGCCATATATTGAAAAATATACTTTTTAGAGATGACAAAAGTTTATTAGGATCTAATTGGTATATATTATCAAAAAAACTTTTTATAATTCCATTTATTTTATCATTCATTGGCATCCTTGCTATTTATTCTTTAATAGGTACTGAATATTCTATTTTATTAATACTAAAACATATTATTTTTTTATCTATATCTCTGGGTGTTTTAATTTTTATATCTTTATTGTCTAAAAATAATTTAAGAAAATTTCTAAATATCTTGAGTATTTTTTTTATTTTACTTTTATTAATTGTACCAATTTTTGGATATGAAATTAAAGGTGCAACGAGATGGTTAAGTTTTAATTTTATTTCTATTCAGCCTTCTGAATTACTAAAAGGACCTCTTATTTGTATGTTTTCTTGGTTTTGTTATTTATATACTAAAACGAAAAATAATTTTTATTTATTATTAAATTTTGCAATATTAAGTATAGTTATAATACTTCTACTTCTCCAACCAGATATAGGAACATTATTGGTTTATATTTCAATTTTTTCATTAATTTTAATTTTATATTTTAGAAATTTAAAACTTTTTATTTTATTAGTCTTTATAGGATTATTTTTTCTGATAATTGCCTATTTTTCCTTTGATCATGTTGCATACAGAATAGATAATTTTCTAAATGGCGACAATTCTCAAGTTTCGAAAAGTTTATCAGCAATTAAAACTGGAGGGTTATTTGGTGTAGGTTTGGGTGAAGGTCAACTTAAATACTCAATCCCTGAGTCCCATAATGACTTTATATTTGCTATTTTAATTGAGGAATTTGGTGTCTTATTTGGTCTATTTGTTGCCTTTTTGTATCCAGTATTTTTCATAATGGTAAGAAGATCTATTTTGAGTCCATCAAATTTATTTATTACGAATACGATTTTCAGTTTATGCTTTTTGATGTGTTTGCAAGCATTTGTAAATATAGGTTCTTCTATTAAACTTATACCACCTACTGGAATGACATTGCCATTTATTAGCTATGGAGGATCATCAATGCTTTCTTATGCTATAATATTTGGTACAGTCATCAACTTTAGTAAGAATGAAGAGAGTACTGCAAATAATTCATAGTGAAGTTGCCGATGTAAGCGTAGTATCAAAATTTTTTCAAAAAAAACATAAAACCTCTACAATCTTTTATAAAAATTTACATTTTTTAAAAAAAAAAGATATCGATCAATTTGATTTATTTATTTTTCACGGTGGTAAACAGAGTGCAAATAGTAAATCAAAAGCTATTTCTTATGAATATAAATTTCTGAATTATATAATAAAAAAAAATAAACAGATCGTCGGTATTTGTTTAGGTGCTCAATTAATCGCAAAAATTTTTGGTTCAAAAATATCTAAATCAAAAACTAAATTATTTGAGTGTGGTTATAAGAAAAATTTAAAAAAAAATAATAAAGTTTTTAAAAATAATTTATCTTTTTTACAATTTCACACAGAGGGTATTTCTTATAATAAAAATATGGAACTGTTATCTAAGGGTATTTTGTATGAAGTAGACTCTTTTAAAATAAAAAGAAAAGATATATATGGTTTTCAATTCCACCCAGAGGTAACATCTAATACTATAAAAAGATGGCACGATATAGTTAAAATAAAATATCCATATATAGATAATTTAAATAAAATAATGAAAGACTTTAAAAAACACCAGTTTAAAAATTACGATTGGTTTCAAAGTTTTTTATTAAAACTTTTAAAATGATAAATATTATATTTTCAGAAGAATACAAAAATCATGATACAGGAAATCATCCTGAGGCAATCAAAAGGATAGAGGTTGTAAATAATTTAATAAAAGAAGAGTATTCAAAACATAATTTTATTGAACCGACTATTGCTAAAAAACAAATTATATCTTTAGTGCATGATATTAATTATGTGAATTATATCTTTGATTCTATTCCTACTTCCGGTTTTACTCATTTTGATCCTGATACAATTGCTTGTCCAAATAGTTTAAATAGTTATCTCCTAGCTGTTGGTGGTAGTGTTGATGCAGTTAACTATATTATAAATAATAAAAATAACGGCGTTTTCTTTTGTGCACATAGACCGCCTGGTCATCACGCTGAGAGCAATAAAGCTATGGGCTTTGGGGTATTTAACAACGTCGCCATTTCTGCTCAATATGCATTAAATACTGGTAAATTTAAAAAAATATTAATTGTAGATTTTGATGTGCATCATGGAAATGGTACTCAACATATTTTTGAAAATAACACTAATATTTACTACGCATCAAGTCATCAATACCCTTATTATCCAGGGACTGGATCACTTGATGAAGTTGGTGTTGGGAATATATTTAATTGTCCATTGCCTAGCGATTGTGATACTAGCACTTTTAGATCCTTATTTAGAAAAAATATAGTTGATAAAATTGATACAAAATTTGATTTGATATATTTCTCTGCTGGTTTTGATGCACATAAATTAGACCCTCTAGCATCTATAAACTTAGAGGATGATGACTTTTACTGGGTGACAAAAATTATATTGGAAAAATTTGCAAATAATGTTCCAATAATATCTGTCTTAGAGGGCGGATACGATATGATAGGTTTGCATAATGGTTTAAATAACCATCTTAAAAGATTAGTTGAGTACTCAAATGAATAAAAAAAAAGAAAATAACTTTGAAAGTGCACTAAAAAGATTGGAAGAAATATCTGATTTATTAGAGAATGAAGATACTCCCCTTGAGGATAGTATAAAGCTATTTGAAGAGGGAATAGAGCTAAAAGAATTTTGCGAAGACAAACTAAAATCTGCAAAACTTAAAATAGATAAAATTGTGAAGAGAAATAAATCTTTTACCTCAACCGAATTCAAATAACTTAAAATTCTAATGTCAATTTTAAGTAAAATTAACCTGCCTAAAGATTTAAAGAAATTATCATTTAATCAATTACGAAAACTTAATGATGAGTTAAGAGATTATACAATTCAAGTAGTATCGAAAACAGGAGGTCATTTAGGAGCTAGTTTGGGAGTAATAGAATTAACATTAGCTTTACATTATGTCTTTGATACTCCAAAAGATAAAATTATTTGGGATGTAGGTCATCAAACATACCCCCATAAAATATTAACTGGTAGAAAAAGCAAAATTCATACATTAAGAAAAAAAAATGGTTTATCAGGTTTTACTAAAAGATCTGAGAGCATTTATGATCCTTTTGGAGCCGCACATAGCTCTACTTCTGTTTCAGCCAATTTAGGGATTACGGCTGCCAGAGATATGCTCAATCAAAATTTTGATGTTATTAGTATTATTGGTGATGGTGCTATTAGTGCAGGATTGGCTTATGAAGGTCTTAACAATTTAGGGCATTTAAATAAAAATTCCCTGATTATTTTAAATGATAATGAAATGTCTATAGCAGAACCAGTAGGTGCTATGAGCAAATATCTTGTAAAACTATTAAGTTCAAAATCATATGAAAGCTTTAGAGATATCATAAAAAATTTTACAAAAAGATTACCCAACGAAGTAGGGGATTTTGCAAAAAAAACTGAGGGCTATTTAAAAGGATATTTAACTGGAAATACATTATTTGAAGAACTTGGTTTGAACTATTTAGGCCCTATTGATGGACATAATCTAAAATTATTGGTTCAATTATTCAAAAAATACAAAAATAAGGAATTACATGGTCCTGTTTTTTTACATTTAATTACTAAAAAAGGAAAAGGTTACAAACCTGCAGAAAGTTCAAAAGATAAATTTCACGGCGTATCTTCTTTTAATTTAAAAACTGGTGTTCAAAATAAATCTAAAGAAAAAACGTTCACTAATGTTGTAAGTGACACTCTTTTAAAATTAGCAAAAAAGGATAATAAAATAGTTGCTATCACAGCTGCTATGCCCTCAGGAACAGGTTTGGATAAATTCAAAGAAATTTTCCCAAATCGTTTCTATGATGTAGGAATAGCAGAACAACATGCTGTAACGTTTGCTGGAGGTATGGCGACTGAAAAAGTTAAGCCTTTTGTGGCAATATATTCTACCTTTTTGCAAAGGGCATATGATCAAATAATACATGATATTGCAATTCAGTCTTTGCCAGTAAGATTTTTAATAGATAGATCAGGTTTTGTTGGTGCTGATGGAGCTACTCATGCAGGATCTTTCGATTTGAGTTATTTATGTTGCTTACCAAATTTCATAGTTATGGCTCCTTCAAGTGGAGAGGAATTAAAAAATATGATTAAATTATCTATGACTATTAATGACAAACCATCTGCAATCAGATACCCAAGAAATTTAGCCAATGATTACAATGAAAAAGCTAAGTTTAATAAAATTAAATTGGGTGAAGCAAAACTAGTAAAAAAAGGAAAAAGAATTGCTTTTCTCAGTTTAGGCACTCGGCTACAAAAAATTTTGGAGGTTTCTGAATTAATTAAAAAAAATTATAAATTTCAATGCAGTGTGTTGGACATGAGATTTGCTAAACCGATAGATAAGAAATCCATTAATTCTCTGATAAAAAATCACGAAATTTTTGTAACTATAGAGGAGAACGCAATTGGAGGATTTTCAAGTCAAGTAAACAACTATTTATTAAATGAGTCATCTAAATCACCAAAAATTTTAAATTTTTTCATGAAAGACAAATTTATTGATCAATCTGATATTGAGGACCAATACACTTTATCAGGTATTTCTTCAAAAAAAATATATGAAAAACTAACTAATTTTTTAAAGCGATTTTGATTTATGAATTAGTAACAAATCTGCAATAACAAAATTGGTCATAGCTATTCCCACTGGTACTGCTCTAATGCCTACACAAGGATCATGACGTCCTTTAGTTTTGATTTTAGTATTTTTAAAATTCTTTGTAACAGTGTTTTTTTCACTTAACACTGAGCTTGTAGGTTTAACAATATATCTAAAAATAATATCTTGTCCTGAAGAAATACCACCTAATATTCCTCCAGCATGGTTAGTATGAAATTTAATTTTTTTATTTTCAAAGTTAATTTGATCAGATCCATTAGTGCCATCATAGTTTACTAAATCAAAACCAGTACCAAACTCTATACCTTTTACAGCATTTATACTCATAATTGCTTTTGATAACTCAGAGTCAAGTTTTTGATATATTGGTTCTCCTATACCTACAGGACAATTTGAGACTCTAACTTCAATTACAGCACCTAGTGATGAACCTTTTTTTCGATGAGTAAGAATTAGTTCTTCCCATTTTTTAAGGGTTGACTTATCCGGTGAGAAAAAAGGATTTTTGTTAATAAAGTTATTATTCCAAGTTGAGTTTTCTATCTTCTCATTACCAATTTGTATAACAGCACTTGTAACTTTTATTTTATTTTTTGAAATTTTTTTAAGAAGTAATTCCGAAAGAGCACCTGCAGCAACTCTCATGGCAGTTTCCCTAGCACTAGACCTTCCTCCACCTCTATAATCATAATTTTTATACTTCATAAAATAGGTGTAATCGGCATGACCAGGTCGAAATTTATTTTTTATTTCTGAATAGTCCTTGCTTCTTTGATCAGAGTTGTAAATTATCATTGATATCGGAGCGCCCGTGCTTTTACCGTTAAAAACTCCAGAGAGTACATTAACTTCATCTTTCTCTTTTCTTTGTGTTGTAAATTTTGACTGACCTGGTTTTCTTAAATCTAGTCTTGTTTGAATATATTTTGTGTCAATGGGTATTCCTGCTGGAAAACCATCAACGACACAACCTATAGCATCTCCATGACTTTCTCCCCAAGTTGTAAACTTTAATAAATTTCCAAAAGAATTATGTGACATGAACTATTTATTTTTTACTAAACTCATTTAATAATCCTGCCACACCCTCAGCTTCATCAACTGCTACCATTCCAACTGTATGATAACCGCAATCAACATGGTGAATTTCACCGGTTACACCAGATGAAAGGTTGCTTAAAAGGTAGGCTCCTGTGTTACCAACATCTTCAAGTGTAACATTTCTCTTTAATGGAGAATTTAGCTCATTCCATTTTAAAATAAATCTAAAATCACCAATACCGGAAGCCGCAAGAGTTTTAATTGGGCCTGCAGATATAGCGTTAACCCTTATATTTTTATCCCCCATATCAACAGCAAGATATTTTACTGAGGCCTCAAGTGCTGATTTTGCTACTCCCATTACATTATAGTGTGGCATAACTTGCTCTGCTCCATAGTAAGTTAACGTTAAAATACTCCCGCCATTATCCATTAATTCATAGCAATATTTACAAGACTCAGTGAAGGAATAACAAGAAATATTTAGACTATTTAAAAAATTCTCTTTTGAAGTTTCAACATACTTACCTCTTAGCTCATTTTTATCTGCAAACGCAACAGCGTGAACAAAAAAATCCAATTTTCCCCATTTATCTTTAATTTTTTCAAAAGCTTTTTTTACTGACCCTTCATCACTAACATCACATTGTATCAATAAATTGGAACCAACAGATTTAGCTAAAGGATTTATTCTCTTTAATAGAAGATCATTTTGATAAGTAAAAGCTAATTCAGCACCAAAATTTGCGCATTGTTGAGCTATACCCCAGGCAATGGACTTATCATTAGCCACTCCCATTATTAGTCCTTTTTTATTTTTTAAATCCATTTTTTGCTAAAATTAATATAATACTCATACCATGTCAGATAAATTAAATCCAATTATTAAGTTTCAAGAATGGTTTGATTTAGCCACTGAAAAAGAGATTAACGACCCTAATGCAATGTGTCTATCGACAGTTGACGATAAAAATACCCCTCATTCAAGGATGGTTCTATTAAAAGATTATAATAATGAAGGTTTTATTTTTTACACAAATTACGAGAGCAATAAAGGAAATGATATTTTAAAAAATGCTAATGTTTGCCTAAATTTCCATTGGAAGTCATTATTAAGACAAATAAGAATAGAAGGTAAAGTTGAAAAAGTCTCAAAAGAAACATCAGATAAATATTTTAATTCAAGACATTATTTAAGTCGAATAGGGGCGTGGGCATCTAATCAATCAAAGGTCTTAAAATCAAGAGAAGATTTAGAGAATAAAATTGAATTTTATAAAAATAAATATCCTGAAAAAGAAAATTTCCCTCGTCCTGATTACTGGGGAGGGTTTATAGTAAAATACTCAAAAATCGAGTTTTGGGAGGATATGCCTCATAGAATTCACAAAAGAGAAGTCTTTGAGTTTAAAGATAATGATTGGGTATCGTATACCCTTAGCCCTTAATTTTAGAGTATTTACTCCATCTTTTTAACAAATCAGAACTAGAGGACTCTTTGTGATTACCACCCACACCAAACTTTAATTCAATATTATATTCCTTTGCTGTTTCATATTCTAAAATTTTAGAAGTATCTGATCTATCACCTCCATTAGCAAAAATAATTTTTTCATTTGGATATTTATTTCTTACTTGAATTAACAAATTATTTGCACTTCCCATTTCATCATCTTCAAATTCCATAGCTTCATTTACCACTTTTAAGCTATCAACAACATATATTCTATGTTGAATATCCATAAAAAAATTTCCTTTTTTATCAATTAACCATTTATTAGAATTTACACCTACAATTAAAAAATTAGAAAACTCTAAACATTCTTTCATCATCATAATATGCCCAGGATGGATAGGGTCAAACCCTCCAGAAACAACACTAATAATTTTATTTTCCACTTGAAATAGACTCTAAATAACTTTTTAAATTATCGTAATCTTTATCTGAAATGTAATTTGGAGAAATAGTCAATATATCTCTCCAGGATGTGAGATAATTTAAATTCACTTTCATTTTAGATATATTTTTTTTAGCTTTAGGGTAGATACCATAGTAAAAGACTACATAAATATCTTTTACTTTAAGTTCATTTTGTCTTAAAGCCCTTATGAAGTGTAATTTACTTCCTCCATCAGTTGCCATGTCCTCTACTAATATTGACTGAGTATTCTTTTTAAACTCTCCTTCTATTAACTTACCTTTTCCAAACCCTTTAGGGCTCTTTCTTATGTATATCATTGGATATTTCATCTTTTGACACAGAAAGGAAGAGTAGGGAATACCAGCCGTTTCGCCTCCAGCAATAATAGTCGAATTATCTTTATACTTCGATTTAATTTGTTTGCTCATTTCATTAATAATTAATTCTCTTTCTTTTGGAAATGAAATTAATTTTCTACAATCAACATAAACAGGACTTTTTTTGCCGGATGTAAGAGTAAATTGTTTTTTGAAGTCGATATTAACACATCCAATACTTAACAGTAAGTTTGCTATCTTTTCTTTATTATTTTTGATTTTGACCTTCGACATTTTTCTGAACAATATTTAACATCATTCCATACTTTTTCCCATTTCTTTCTCCAATTAAATGGTCTTTGGCATACGACACAAATTTTAAAATCTTTTTTATTCAGCTAAATAATCTTCTCAATATCTTTATCATCGAGATTACCATTAATTATAACAAGTGGGCAATGTAACGAATTAGATTTTTCATATATAAGTTTGTCAATTAAGGGCCCTGGTTTGCCTATATCTTTACTTGTAGCGAGAATAATAGTTGAGTTAGATGAATATTTATTTAAGAAACTTATAAACTCATCAATCTCATTATATTTAAATATTTCGGATTTTGCTTTAATTTTTGATTTATCTGAGATGAAGCTATGCACCTCTTTATGTTTTAATTTTTCGGTTATGACCTGATCTTTATCCAAAATTTTTTCAGCCCCTGATGTAAGCATCATACCTTCGCTTGCACTTTGAATAAAGCTAACAGTAGTAATATTAGATTTAGTTATTTTTGCTCTCCTTATAGCAAATTTAACTGCAGTCCACATTTCAGCACTTTGATCAATAACTACAAAATAATTTCTATTATTATTTTTTTTCATTTTTTTCTAAATATTAAATTTGTAACTAAACTAAGCATTAATGATATAGCAATCAAAATTATAATATAAATAAAAGACTCAGTTTTTAACAACTTTTCCAGTTTAAATGAAATTCCTCCTTTTTTTATTTGCAAGTTTTTAGATACCTTTTTAACAATTTCATTGTTTTTTAATTCGTACATATAAACTTTTATATTTCCAGGTGAGATATTATCTGGTATCAAAAATTTCTTTAAAAATAAATTTCCACTTAAACTTTCAAGCTCCTCTTCTATATACAAATTTTTTACTTTCATCGCTTTTCTTATTTTATGAAGTTCAAGAGAGTGATTACTGATTAGTAAATGTCTATCCTTTAATTTAGAAAATAAAAAAATTTCATTAATAGTCTTTTTGGGAGAAGTGAAGATCGCAAAAAAACTAGGTTGATTATCCAACTCTTTTGTCTCATTAATCCATAAAAAACCCTCTTTAACTTTTGTCGTCAATTTAGCTTTTTTATTCTCTCCTTCAAAAATGAATATGACATCACTGTCTTTATCTTTATTTCCAAATAAAACTACTTCTTTTCCTAAAAAATTTGAGTTTATTTCAATTTCAAATTGATCTAAGGAAAAATTAGATGCAAAACCAATTTTAAAAAAAAATATGATTATTAAAATATATTTATACATAATTTATAATGAATAAGTTCTCAGGCGTTCTAAATAAATCATAAGCTAAAAATGATGAAATAATTAATAGTAACATACCAAATGTTACCTTTAAATTTTCTTGATCAAGTATATCAACTATCCTTGCAGCTAGCGCAGCTCCAATAGAGCTACTTACTATTAATCCTAAAGCCAATACAAAATCTATATTTTGATTTATGTATATTTGTAAAAATAATGATACAAAGGATACTATCGTGATGTTAAATAGAGATGTCCCTATTACTGAAATAGTTTTCATACCTAAAAAATAAATCATACATGGAATAAGTATAAAGCCACCACCAATTCCAGTTAGCCCTGTCAATACACCTATAAAAAAACCAATTAAAAGTGGTGCTAGTACACTTATGTATAGTTTAGATTTTCTATACTTAATTTTAAAAGGAAGTCCATGTATCCAAGAATGCTGGTGTAATTTAAATTTTTTATTTTTATGTACGATATTAACTTTAGCTGTTTCATAAAGAATAAATGCAGCAGTTATAATTAAAAGAATTATATATATACTATTTAAATAGTTATCAATTAAACCAATAGTTTTTAAATTATTTAGAATTAATACACCAAAAAGTGTCCCCACTAATCCACCAATAACCATTGTTAAGCCCATCTGATAGTCAATGTTTTTTCTTTGAAAATGACTTACAACACCAGTTGATGTTGAGGCGAATACTTGAATAGTTGTAGTTCCAACTGCAACAGCTGGAGGAATGCCAACTAATATCAAAAGAGGAGAGGATATAAAACCTCCACCTATGCCAAAGAGCCCAGATATAAAACCAATTCCAACTCCAAGGGAAATTAATATATAAATATTTATGGATATTTCAGCAATAGGTAGGTAAAAATTCATATATTGAAATAAAATATTATACTTAAAATTAATAAAATAAATTAATGATTAAATACACTTTAGCATTTGCTTGTTCAAGCGATGGTTTTATTGCAAAATATTCTGGTGATAATCCATTTGAATGGACTAGCTTGGAAGACAAAAAACATTTAGACAAACTAATAAAGAATCATAAATGGCAAGTTATGGGCAGAAAGACTCATGAATTAAATCCAAACGAGTCTAGATCAAGAATTATTTTTTCTAGAAAATATCAAAAAATTAAACAAATTAAAAATACAGTAAATCAATATTATTTTAATCCAGATATTAATCAGTGGAATGAATTTGAAAGTCTTTGCAAAGAAAGTGTTTTAATTTTAGGGGGAACAAGTGTTCATGATTATTTCTTATATGCTGATTTAATTGATGAAATTTTTATAACTATAGAGCCTTTAAAATTTGGAAAAGGTTTACCAGCTTTTACTTACATAAATTTTAGGGACTTAGTTCCTTACTTAAATGAGAGAGGATATCGTCATTCTGAAAAAAAAATTAATGATAAGGGCTCTTTGTTAGTTAATTTTTCAAAAACTTAGAAGTTCTGTATAATCATTTTTGTCGTTTACATTAAAAAATTCTATTTTTTTATTTTTTTTAAAATTTATATAATCAAATCCAATTTCTTCAGCAAATTTCATAATTTTATAACCATTATTTTTTAAAAGGACTTCATTTAATTCCGTAAATATTTTTGATGACCAAAAAGAAAACATTGGTTCGATAATATTATCAATCTTACAAATATAAACTTTACTCTTTTTTTCTGTAATTGAGATAAAATTATCTATGATACCTGTGTTTATTATTGGGGCATCAGTGGGAAAAAGTGCAAACCATAAATCCTCTTTTGAGTTTTTATATAGATCAAGAGCGCTATGTAACCCAGCTAGTGGCCCTTTGTAACCGCCAATTTTATCACTTACAACTTTATAACCAAATATTTTGTACTTACTGATATCTCTATTAGCATTAATAATAATCTCATGAGACTTTCCTTGAAGACTTTCTATTAAAATTTCAATGAAATACTTATCTTTAATTTTTAAAAAACTTTTATTTTCATAACCCATTCTGGAGGATTTACCACCCGTTAGTATTACAGATACAAGCTTACTCATCTTTGGTATATCTGAATTCTCCAGATAAAATATTTAACCGTTTACCTCTAATCCTTCCAATCATTGTTAAATTTTTCTTTCTAGCTATTTCAACTGCCCAAGCAGTGAAACCTGATCGAGATAATAGTATTGGTATTTCCATTTTGATACATTTCAATACCATTTCACTTGTCAGCCTGCCAGTAGTGTAAAAAGACATTTCTTTTGCGTCTATTTTCTTATCAAGTATCAAACCAGCAATTTTATCAACAGCATTATGTCTCCCCACATCTTCAAAATAATACAAAGGTTTATCTCCCTGACATAAGACGCAACCGTGTATTGCACCTACAGATAAATATAAACTTGGCTCAGTATTAATTTTTTTGGATAAATTCATAAGCTGTTGATGATCTATTCTTATTTTTTTATTCAAGGAAATGGTGTTTATTTCTTCAAATAAGTCTCCAAATACAGTCCCTTGTGCACAACCAGAAGTATTTACTTTCTTCTTTAATTTTTCTTCATAATTAGTTTTACTCTTTGTTCTCACAACAAGTGTCTTTAGGTCTTTATGAAACTCAATCTTTTTTACATCGTCTATATTATTAAGCATTCCCTGATTGAACAAATAACCTATAGCTAAATATTTTGGATAATCTCCTATAGTCATTATTGTCACTATTTCTTGGTTGTTTAAGTATAGCGTGAGTGGTTTTTCTTCAATGATTGGAATTTTTGTTATTTCGCCTTTTTCATTAATTGATTTTTTTAATTTAAATAAAGATCTGTTATTTACACTTGGTTTGATTAAAAAATCTGTCATTTTTTTCTTGATTGTATTATGGTGACAAGGTGAAAACAATAGCTGTTATTGGATGGAAAAATAGTGGCAAAACTACTTTAGTGAGTAATTTAGTAAAATTTTTTAAAGAAAATAAAATAAAAGTTGGTGTGGTAAAACATGCTCATCATTCTTTTGACATTGATCATCCTAATACAGATAGCTATAAAATTAGAAAATCCGGAGCATATAAAACTACATTAGTATCAGATAAAAGACTTGCATTCATAGAAGAGAAAGCTGAGTCACATATTAATTTAGAACGTCTGGTAGAAATTAACAAAGATTGTGATTTGCTAATATTTGAGGGATTTAAGAGATTTGATGATTTGATAAAGTTAGAAGTAAGCTTACAAAAAAATAACAAAGACTACCTCTACAAATCTATAAATAATGTTAAATATATCGTCACAGACGATAATATCGATCATCCAATTCAGACCTTTAATCACAGTCAAATAGAAGAAATTGCCTCTAAAATATATTATGAAAACTCCTAGGCTAATATCTTTCAAACTTGCGCAAAAAATAATTATTCGGGAAAAAAAGAAATTATTTCAAGAGTCTAAGATTAAATTAAAGGAAGCACATAATACAGTAGCATCAAGAACAATTACTTCACCAATAAATCTACCCTTACAAAATACTGCAGGATTAGATGGTTATATTGTTTCTA
>CABYTH010000004.1:0-54985 GCA_902521835.1 uncultured Alphaproteobacteria bacterium | reverse complement strand
TGTTAAAACTCTATTTGCACCAGCTGTGGTAATTAGATTGGCTACTAATTTTGCTGATATAGGAGTTCTTGGTCCTGTTTTTCTATCCTGTCTTGCATAACCAAAGTATGGCAAAACAGCGGTGATTCTTTTTGCAGATCCACGTTTTAGAGCATCAATTGCTACCAATAATTCCATTAAATTGTCATTAGCAGGGAAAGAGGTTGATTGAATTAAAAAAACATCCTCTCCTCGAACATTTTCACCAATTTCAACAAATATTTCTTTATCAGAAAATCTTGTCATAGTTACATCAGATAATTGAATTTTTAGATATTCTGAAATCTCTTTAGATAACTCAATGTTACTATTTCCAGAAATAATTTTCATTAGTTAGCTCGGTTATATAGTAAAATGTATATCCATACAAAGTTAAATTATAGATACTAAGCTTAAATTTCTCCCATAATCTCTATATTTGAGATGAATACTTCTTCGATAACTAAAATATTTAATATTTTTAAAAGTATCTATTTTTGAGTCTACAATTTCAGAAATACCTAAATCGTTCAATTTACGTTTAGCAAGTTTAGGAAGGTCAAAATAATATTTATTATCTTTTTTAGTCCATAAACCTTTAACATTAAATTTCATACCATTTATGAATTCTTGAGATACCTCGTAAGAGTTCTTTCTTATACAAGGTCCAATAAAGACCTTTATATTTGATTTTTTGGATCCAATTTGAAGCATTTTATTTACAGTATTTTTGATAATATTTCTTTTTAAACCCCTCCATCCTGCATGGCAAATTCCTATGATTTTATTTCGGTAATCAATAAATATTATTGGCAAACAATCAGCTGTCGTAATACCAAGAATAAATTTATCATTTCGTGTTACTACACCATCACAATTGTAAATAGATTTATTTTTTCTAACTATAAGACATTTGCTTGAATGTAATTGGTTAGGAATAATTAATACTTTTTTTTCTCTAGATATGAGATTTTTAGCAATTTCAATATTTTCTTTTACATTAATTTTATTATCTCTAGATTTTAATCCACAATTAAGAGAATTATAAATTCCCTTTGATTTTCCGTTTCTATTATTAAAAAACTTAAATTTTACCGATTGTTTCATCTTTTTTAAAAGAGAGATTCAAAAATACTTGACCCATATCATTAAATTTTTCTCCACTAATTAACTCAATAATTTCTCCAATATTCTTATTACTTGATTTTAGGTATTCGTTTGGGAGATTATTACAAATTAAATCTTTTTGGTTTATGATTTGTGGTTTTTTACTAATAAAAAAATCCTTTAATAACTCGAAATTAACCCCGAAAGAATAATCTACGTTTTCAAATTTATCAAATAAGTCCAATTTTTTATGGCTCGATAATAATCTAAGAGTGCTTTTTAATGGCAATTTCGTGTAGCCATAATCAGTTGTAGTAAAAAAATAATTTTTGCAATTTAAGTTTTGAATATCACTTAGTATATTCAAAATTAAATTCGAGTGTTCAAGTATATCATTATTTTTAAATTTGTATTTTGAATAGCGATTTATTAATTCTCTAGATATCGCCACACTATCTTGAATTAAAAAATATTTATTATTTTTTTTTGATATTTTTATTTCATTAAAATCACCGTTATTAAATATAAATTGCTTAGAACCAAAGGTGTCAAAAAATTCGTTAGAGTAAATAAAAACAATATCTTCGTTATCTAATTCATAATCATATATGTTTTCTATAAAATTAACTTTTACATCTGGTCTTTCAAAAATTTTTCCTTTAAAATAATCACTTCTTTCTAATAAAGTAACGTTATTAACATTGATATTCTTTGATTTAAGATAATGATAAATATCTAGTGTAAGTGTTCCATTACCAGGTCCTAACTCTAATAAATTTACGTTTTTTGACTTTGGAAATTCTTTTAAAAACTGATTAGAAAGGGCTATGCTAAATAAAGAGGATATCTCAGGAGATGTTATAAACTGACCATCTTTGCCAATCTTTTCGATATTTGGTTTATTATAGAAGCCCGAGTCTTTGTCAAAATTAGAGATTTCTATAAAATCTTGAATGTTGATTGAACCAACTGATTTGATGATAGTATCTATTTTTGTTTGTATTGACATAAATATAGAAAATAAAAACCAAGTATTACAATTGGGATTGATAATAGTTGACCCTGAGATAATAAATTAAACTTTAAGCCTACTTGAATGTCAGGCACTCTAAAATTTTCAATTATAATTCTAGATAATCCATAATTAATTAAAAAGAAAGATGTTATCATCCCATTTTTTACTTTAAATTTATAATAAAATAATAGAAGCAAAATAGCCGGTATTAGTCCTTCAAATATTGCTTCATATATCTGGGATATATGTCTATAAAAATCCTCATTTGGGTAACGAACGCTTAAAAAAAATTCTGTTGGCTTTCCTATTAATTCTTTATTTAGAAAATTAGAAATTCTACCTAAAAAAATTCCAAATGGAGCAGTTATACTTAAAAGATCAGAAAGTTTAAAAATACTAATATTTTTTTTGATTGAAAAAATAATAGTCGTTAAGATAATACCAATTAAAGCTCCGTGAAATGACATACCCCCCTGCCAAACCTTAAATATTTCAAAAGGGTTTTGAATATAAAAATTCAAATTATAAAAAATAGCATAGCCTAATCTTCCACCAATTATGACAGAAATAAATAAATAAAAAAATAAGTCTTCGAGTTTTTTTCTATCCAAACTAAATTGTTTTAAATTATTATATGCAAAAAAATAAAAGTAAATAAATCCAAGAATATAAGATATGCTGTACCACCTTATGGTTAAACCGAATAGCTCAAAAGCTACTGGCGACAAAAAACTAGGATATTCAAACACTGTAAAAACTAATAATACAACTTACGTGTCTCACAAAGATAAACTTTATCTTAAGTTATCAAAAATACTTTATAATTCAGTTGAAGTTGCCCAAATTTTTAACGATTTCAAATCAGATTTTAAAAAATTGAAGAAATATTTAATCAACAGAAAAGATTAAATAAAACAAATATCAAGCAATTTATTACTATATATAGTATTTACTAAGATAAGCAATGTGATACATATTGTGTATGTCTCAAAAAAACATTGATTCTAGCCCAATTTCTATTCTTGAAGATATTTTCAATGTTAAACAGTTATCAAAAAACAACGAAAACAACGATATTTCTCTTTTAACGGAGATCCATGAACAAAAAGTAATAATGGATTTTCAATGGATTGATGATTTAAAAGTTCTCATATCATCATTTAGTATTGATAATTATGAATATAGTTTTCTAACTAATCATATGAATAAAATTAACAATAATCTGGTTATTGGTACACTTAAACAAAATAATAATAATAAAATTATTTATAGACATAGCCTTCCAATTTCAGGAAAAGTAACTACAGAAGAAATTAGAAGTTATTTAGAAAATATATTATCTGAATTTAATCACCTTGTTTCCGTGTTACTAAAAGGTGATAAAGTTGTTGAAACTACACAAATTTTAATAAATCAAAAAATTGTTGGCCACGCTTAAGCCAAAAGTACTTTTTATAGGTTTTGGACACCTAGCTAAATCCTTATTATCAAAAAAACTACTAAACTCTGTGAGCATTCATGCATTAAATTCGAAAGGTGTAATAATAAATATTAATTTAAAAAAAAAAATAAAGAATTTCAATAATGATTATAATTATATATTTTTTCTCATTCGACCAAAAACATTCCTAACTTCTGGAAATCAATTCCAAAAATATCTTTCAAAAGAAACCCTGGTAATTTCTTGTATGGCTGGTATTAAATTATCAACGATTGAAAAAACCTTAAAATCAAAAAAAATTGTAAGAATTATGCCAAATGTAATGGCTTTAAATAATAAATCTCAAACTCATATTTATATGAAAAATAAAAATTTATTTGATAGTAAATTAAAAAAAATATTATCCACTTTCGGAACAATTATTAATGTAAGAAATGAAGATCAAATTAATTTTGCTACATCAGTTTTCGGCAGTGGACCAGCATTTATTGCATATATAGTAAATATTTTTGTTAAAGCATCCAAAAAACTTGCTAAGCCTTATCATATGAATGATAGAGAAGTAATAGAATTATTTAAAAATGTATTAGAAACTAATTATTCATCTAAAATGTTAGATGATTTTGTAAGATCTATTTCTAGTAAGAAAGGAACTACAGAAGCTGGAGTTAATTACATTAAATCACAAAATATAGAGAAAATAATATATACTACACTTCAAAGGGCTTACCAAAGATCAAAGGAAATAGATAGTGAAAAAAAAAACACAAAATCTTAATAAAACGAATTTAAAAAAACTTAATAGCATGGCTCATTTAAAGAGCTTTCGCTCTAAAATTAAATCAATTAGTTCAGATTACCAAGACCTCAATATTTTTATTAAAGAGTTTGAAAATTTTATTTCGACTGAATTAAAAGTCCCTTCTAAAGACCTTTCCACACAAGACAAAATTTTTGAAGGTGTCATTAATAGATTAGATTTTCTGAATGATTATAAAAATATAACACTAAGAATTTATTTGGAATCACAGAAAAAACCAAAATATTTTTTAAATTTGTCAAAAAATATCAATAATTATTTTAATTTATTTCTTAATTCTCAAGTTGAAAAAATAATAAGTAACATAATTTATATATATGCTTTTAATGTTTGGATTGAAGATAATAATAGTATGGACAAAACTATGGCTTCTATAGGGAATGCATTCGATAATATTAATAAAATAAAGTCATTTATTAAAAAAGGATGATTAATTTTTCTGACTTTGAAAAAGTTGATATCAGAGTTGGTACGGTGATCGAAGCAAAACTGAACAAAAAATCTAGCAATCCCAGCTTATATGTACTTATAGATTTTGGCGAAAAGATTGGTCAAAAAAAAACATCAGCGCAGCTTACTAAACACTATCTCCCAGAGGAATTAATTGGTAAGCAAGTAGCTGCAGTTATAAACTTTCCACCAAAGCAAATAGGAAAAATGATTTCTGAGGTGCTGGTCCTGGGTTTTCCTGATGATGAAAATAATCCGGTATTAGTAATGCCCTCAATTAAAATCCCAAATGGTGGTAAACTTTTTTAAAACTAAATTTGTAATATAACAGTTACTTTTAAGCCACCATGTGAGGATTTTTGGAAATTTAACTCCCCATTATTTAATTTTATCAGTTTTTGAACAATAGATAGACCTAATCCAGTACCTTGATTTAATTGATCAGAGCCTTTAACAAAAGGCCTTATCAATTGTTCTTGTGATAAATTTGTACCTGGGCCATTATCCTCAATCTCTATTTTCCAAGAATTATTTGATATATTTGAACTTATAAAAATCTTTTCTGCAAATTTATCGGCATTGTCTAGTATGTTCATTATAGCCCTAGTTATTTGATTTTTTCTGATAAATATTTGATTTGAAATATTATTTAAAATTTGAAGTTTAGGATAATTTTGAGTTAAGTTGGATATAAAATCAGAAGTATTAATCTCATCTAAATTTTCATTTTTTTCATTTTTAATAAAGTCTAGATAATGATTAAGCATGATATTCATTTCTGAAATATTTTGAGAAATTGAATTTTTTAATGTTTCGTTATTAATTTCCTCAATCATTAGATTTATTCTCGTTAGTGGTGTCTTCAAATCATGGCTAATACCAGCCAACATATTTCTTTGATTATCGAGAGTGCTGTTTATGTTGTTATGCATATTATTAAAGTCTTTAATTAAACCTCTAACCTCTGATGATCCAGTTGGTTTTAAATTTGGGGTTTCAATTCCCCTTCCAAAACTTCTTGTGATTATTCCAAGTCTTTTTAATGGTTGTATTTGTTTTTTTATAAATAAATATGAAATTAAAGATAAAATAATACTTACAGCAATTGTCCATAGAAAAAATCCACCAACGGTTTTAGTTTCTACTCTTTTCTTTGGAATTAAGTAGAAATAATCTAATTTTTTTTCATCAAAAAACACAAAGTATGTATGATTTTGTAAAACTCTAAAATTTCCAGATATTTGGCTAAGCGAATATTTCATTCGTTTTTTAAATATCCAATTTGAAACTTCTTCTGCTTCATTAATATTGAAATTATCAGTTCTTATAATTTGTAAGGTATTTGCATAATTATTAAGAGATGATGAGTCTTTCTGCATTTCTAATATTTTAATTTCGTTAGAAATTGATTGAGCACTCCTTTTTAATACTAAATCCCAGTGTAATTCGAAAAATATTACAATTCCTACTATCTGAACTAATACTATAGGTATTGTTATAAGATAAACAGATCTTGCTAAAAGGCTTTCTGAAAAATTATTCCATTTAAACATTAAATGAAAATTTTATATCCTTTTCCATGAACCGATCTAATTATATCTTCTAGATCACATTCTTTTTTTAGTTTTAATCTTAATCTAGAAATTTGCATATCACCACTTCTTGACAAATAATCTAGTCCTAGTTCTGTATTTAACAAGTCTCTCGTTAAATATTGATGTGAATTATTAATTAAAAGTTTTAATATTTTTACCTCATTACTTGAAAGATTTATATTTTGTTTTTTAAAAAGTAATTGTTCTTTTTTTAAATCAAATTCAGTATTATTTCCAAAATTGATCACGTCAAGCGATTGTTTTTTTAAAATATTTTTTTCTATCTTTAGCAATAATTCTCTTGAATCAAAAGGTTTACCTATATAGTCATCAGCACCTAGTTCTAATCCAGTAACTCTGTCATCAACATTACTTAAAGCGGAGAGAAAAATGACTGGTGTATTGACTCTATTTTTAATTGTATTTTCATAAAAATCTAAACCAGTGCTATCAGGAAGCATGACATCTAAAATTATTAGATCAAATAAAAATATTTTTACTAATTTTTTTGCCTCTTCTATGTTTACAGCTTTTGATACAACATAATCATTATTAACTAATAATTTTTCAATAAGAGCTTGAAGTGTCTCATCATCTTCAACTAAAAGTATGTGCTTATCATTCATTATAAAGATTCAATTATATTAATGAAACCAGACATATTTTTGGGATCAGTTTTTTTAAAGATCTTTATAATTTTTTCATTTATTCTATCAGTTGTTTTTTGAACTAATTCCTCACCATTCTGAGTAATTAATATTTTTTTTTCATCTAACTTTAATACATTTTTCATCTGTAAGTCTTTTAATATTAAATTTAAATTTTGTTTTTTTAACAAAACTTTATTTGCTATATCAATTTTTCTATTAAATCCTTTTTTAATCTCTAAAATGACTATCAATTCATTAAATGTTAAATTATTTAATTCACAACAAATTTGAATTTCTTTTTGAAGGGATTTATAAGATCTATGTAAACCTAAAATTATTTCCAGAATATTTTCTTTTTTAAAATATAAAGTATCGGCAAAACTTAAATTCATATGATATAAATATAATTATATTGTGAATTTTAATAAATAATATTACATTATTTCGAATTATGGAAATTATTCCCTTTGATAAAAGAATTGGTTTTATTTGGTATAACGGTGAGTTCGTTGAATGGCAAAATGCTACCACTCACGTATTAAATCATGGACTTCATTATGGTAGTTGCGTTTTTGAGGGGCTTAGGGTTTATGGCGAAAAAATTTATGAATTAGAAAAACATACAGATAGATTATTTTTTTCTGCTCAAAGAATGGGTATAGAAGTGCCATATTCAAAAGATGAAATAAATAATGCTCAAGAAGCGACAATTAAAAAAATGAACATAAAATATGGTTATGTTCGCCCAGTGATTTGGAGGGGAAGTGAAATGATGGCTATCTCTGCGCAGAAAAATAAAATAAATGTAGCTGTTGCTACATGGGAATGGCCTAGTTATTTCACTAAAGAAGACCGATTAAAAGGTATATCTCTTCAAACAGCAGTGTGGAAAAGACCGCCCCCGGATTGCATACCGACTGACACTAAAGCTGCTGGCCTATATATGATTTGCACTCTAAGTAAGCATGAGGCTGAAAAAAACGGTTTCACAGATGCTTTGATGCTTGACTATAAAGGCAGAGTAAGCGAGTCCACTGGATCAAATATTTTTTTAGTAATTAATGGAGAAATTCATACTCCCGTGCCTGATTGTTTCCTAAATGGAATCACACGTCAGGCTGTCATTGAAATTGCTAAAAATGAGGGTATCAAAGTTATTGAAAGAGATATATATCCAGATGAAATAAAAAAAGCCGAAGAAATATTCCTAACAGGCTCTGCTGTAGAAGTAACCCCAGTAGGAAAAATAGATAATCAAACTTTTAAAGTTGGAGATATTACAGCTAAGATTTCAAGTTTGTATATGAAAGAGGTAGACCCTAACTACAAAGATAACTAATTAATAATTTCTCTCCATTTTAACATTTTTTCATTATCTAAACTTTTTTGTAATACCATTTCTTTTTGATCATTATCTAATAAATGAAATTTCCAAAAAGCCACATCTATTTTTAAGCTATCAATTACAAACTCACAAGCTTTTATAGCGTTTGCACGATGAGATGAAGCAGTAATTACTAAGACAATTTTTTCTCCTAAATCTAATTTTCCTATTCGATGAATTATTAAACATTCATTAAGTTTCCAATTATTTAATGCTTTACTCCTTATTTTTTTTAGCTGAACTAATGCTAATTCTTCATAACACTCTAAATAAATTCCTTTAATTTTTTTATTTGATGAGCTTAAATCAGATCTAACTGTTCCTAAGAAGAAACTGTATGCACCATTTTTATCGGATGAAATATATTTTAACTCTGTTTCTAAATCAAAACTTTCATTAGTAATTTTAATCATTATCCGCCTGTAACTGGAGGTAAAAAAGCCACTATGTCACCATTATTAAGTGTTTGATTTTCATCATCTATTTCCTTTAAGTTTAAAAAAAATTTCACGCTCTTATCTTTAAATATTTCTTGAAAAACAGGGTCTTTTGAAATGAGATTATATTTTAATTCTTTAAAACTTATAGTTTGATTAAATTCAATTAAGTCATGACTTTTTTTAAGTTTTACTCTTATCCAAGAAAAATATTTTAATGTAATATTCAAATATGTTTGAGACCTTTTGCTACATAATTATATCCAGATAACAAAGTAATAATAGCAGCAAGCCATAATGTGACTAAGCCTAAATTCCAAAGAAAATCATTTAATTCAAAACCTAATCCTATTATGAGAATAGATAAACTAACCATTTGAAATGTAGTTTTATATTTAGCAAGCCTGCTTACTGGCATATCAGTATTTAATTTTGCTAAAAATTCTCTTAAACCTGAAATTGCAATTTCTCTTAATAAAATAATTATAGCTGGAATTACATGAATATCTGCAATTACTCTTGTGTCTATCAAAACTATAATGACAGCTGCAATTAAAAGTTTATCAGCAATAGGATCAAGTAAAGTACCAAGCTTAGATGATTGATTTAACGTTCTGGCTAAATACCCATCAAAATAATCAGAAATAGAAGATACTATAAAAAGTAAGCCTGCAATAAGAACAACTTTAGAATTATCAGAGAACAGTAAATATAAAATTATTGGAATTAAAATAATTCTTACAAAAGTAATAATATTTGGAATAGTATAAATTTTAGCCATTTATCTTATCCAATATAGCCTTAATATTTTTCGAATTTAATCCTTTTATTTGAGTTAACTCATCTCTATTAGTTTTTTTTAGATTTTGAACACTTCCAAAAAAATTAATGACCCTCATCTTTTTTATTTTCCCAATGCCGGATATATCATCTAAAAAACTTGTTTTCAGGGAGTCGGACATCCTTTTCATGCTATTTTTTTTGGATAATTTGTGAGCCTGATCTCTCATTTTTTGGATAAAACCCTCTATTTGAGGGCTATCTTTCAAAGATAGGTTTTTTTCTCTTAAAGTATGATATCTGTCAAATCTAAAATCTCGTTTAAAACCTTTAGACACCCCAATTAACTTTATACTTTCACTAATACCACTTTCATCAATGATTTCTTGGCAAATTTTTAAATAAGGTTGACCCCCGTCAATAATTATTAAATCTGGTAAAATTTTATCATCTTTAGAGAAACGGGATTTAAATACCTTTCGCATTAAATCTGCATCACCAAACTTTTTTAAATCATAATCTTTAAATTTATATGTTCTAGAGTCTTTTACACTAAAACCTTCTTCATTAAATACTACATAGGATGCCACAGCATAGTTGTTGCCAAAAAAACTATTATCATATGCTTCAACACGTTCAATTTTATTATCAATGTTAAACTTATTTTTCATTAAAGTTAAAATTTCTTGATTATTAATAAACTTTTGTTTTTGAAGATTTACTTCTTTATCATTTCTTTTTGCGGTAAGTTTTGAAATTTTCTGAACACCATTAATTTTGCTACTTTTTAGAAATACATCAATTTTGTAATTATCACTCAAAATAGACTTAAATTCATTATATCCGTCAATTTTTTTTGAAATTATTATTTTATTAGGTCTAAAGTTTTTTAAATAAAATTGTATAATTAAAGAAGAAAGGTCTATATCATCTTCAAACTTTTCAGAATAGTAAATTAAATTCCCGCCAAGATATCGTCCATACCTAATGAAACCAATGTATATTGAGAAATGTTTTTTATCATCAATATGGATATAGTCATAATTTGTATCTTGAGTACTAATTTTCACTTCTTCTCTGATGATAAAATTTAAAGATTGTATACTATCTCTTAGCTCTGCTGCCTTTTCATAATTTTGACTTTCACTAAAATAAACCATTTGTTTTTCTAATTTATCAAATATTTTTTTTTGGCCTCCTTGGAAAAATTTAACTGTATCATCAACTTGATTTTTGTATTCATTTTGACTAACTTTATTTACGCATGGTGCGGAGCATTGTTTTAAATCATAAAGTAGGCATGCCCGTTTTCTATTTTTAAACTCTAAATCACTACAACTCCTTAGCTTAAATGATTTCTGCAAGATTTTTATGACTTTGTCTGTTTTTAACGCTGAGGTAAATGGACCAAATACTTTGTCTTCATTAGAAAATTCATTTCTAAATCTTGTCAGTCTTGGAAAGTCACCTTTGGTAATTTTAATTAATGGAAAGCTCTTATCATCTTTTAAACGAATGTTATATCTCGGTGAAAATTTCTTTATAAGTAAAGCCTCTAATAATAATGCATTTCTCTCAGACTCTGTTAGCTCAAAATCAATATTTACTGTTTGTGAAACCATTTTTTGAAGTCTTCTCGGAAGTTTTGGTAGATTACCGTAATTAGATAATCTCCTTTTGATATTAATAGCTTTTCCTATATAAATCGGGTTATCTTTTTTATTTTTAAAAAGGTAAACACCTGAACTTTGAGGTGCGTCTTTTATTCTATTTTTAAGAATTTCAAGCCCAATCATAAGTCTATATTACAGACATTTTATAAATCGCAAAAAAAATTAATGAGTTTCTAATCAAAAAATAGATAGTATAAATAACTAAATTATCAAATTAAAACATGGACTGGGATAAACTTAAAATTTTTCATAATGTTGCACTAGATCTTAATATCTCTGAAGCAGCTAATAAAATGAATATAAGTCATTCATCAATAAGTAGACAGATTAGCTCACTAGAGAGAGACTTAAAAGTATCACTATTTAAAAGGCATGCAAGAGGACTAACATTGACTGAGCAAGGAAAAATTTTATTCAAAACAGCACATGATATATTTGGAAAGATAGCTCTAACTGAGTCCCAGTTAACTTCCTCTAAAGAGAAACCTACAGGCTCACTTCACATAGCTGCCACTGTTGCCTTTGGTACCACATGGCTTGCACCAAGAATAGCAAAGTTTTCAAACTCATATCCTGATATAGATATCTCTATAAGAATTGAAAATAAATATACAGATCTTTCCTTAGGTGAAGCCGATGTTGCTTTACGATTAAAAGAACCTACACAAATGGATTTAATTCGTTTTCCTTTGTATGAGTTTCAATTTAAAATTTACTCCTCACCAGAATACATTGAAAAATTTGGTATACCAAAAAGTATGAGTGATTTATCAAAACATACAATAATTGCTTTTGGTCATGATGTTGAGCCATCTATACCCGATGTAAATTGTATTTTGGATTTAATTCCTAAATCAAAAAAACCCAAGACTATTTATATATCAAATATGTATGGAGTTATGAGAGCTATTGGAGGAGGAGCGGGCATTGGTGCCTTACCAGAATATATGAAAATATCCAATAACAATCTTGTTCCTATTTTACCTAATGCAAATACTCCAAAGACAATAATTTATTTTACTTATCCTCCTGAATTGAAGGGTTCTAAAAAAATAGAAGCGCTTAGAGATTTTTTAGTGAGAGAAGTAAATAAAGAAAAAAAAGTTTAGTCTTTTTTTATAAATTTTTTATTACAGTAGTTACACACAATTTCTTTTTTTTTACCAAATTTAAAATAAACAGCTGGATGACCTAAATCACCACTTCCACCATCGCACATTACTATATCAGTATTTTTTGAAACATATTCTATAGGGTCTGATATTTTGTTTTGATCACTCATAACGAAACGAGTTCTGAGACTAAATTCGTATATTTCTTTGGGTCGTCAAGGCTTTCACCTTCCATTAGCTTTGCGTGATCATAAAGAATTTCACAGAATTTGTCTTTTTGATTTTTATTTAACGATTTTAATTTATTAACTAATTCATGATTAATATTTATTTCTAAAATTCTTTTTTCATCAGAAATATTTTGATTATTAGCGGCCATCAGTTTTTTTAAATGCATATCCATATCATTTTCATCAGCTACTAAACATGAAGCACTTGTAGTTAGTCTTTTAGAAATTTTTACATCTTTAACTTTATCTTTCAGATTATCTTTTAAAAATCCAACAAAATCTTTATCTTCCTTTGGCTCTTGTTTGTCTTTTTTTGACTCTTTTTTATCCTCAATATCTAATTCACCTTTAGTAATAGATGTAAATTCATAATCTTTGAATTTCATTTTCATTGGCATCCAGAATTCGTCGACTGGATCCGTAATTAACAAAACATTTATTTTTTTATTTTTAAATAGTTCCATTTGAGGGCTATTAATGAGGTTTTCCTTGTTTTCGCCTGAAATATAATAGATTTTCTTTTTATCGTTTGAAAAATCAGTTACGTAATGATCTAAAGTTATCATCTCCTCTTTCTCAGAGCAGTTAAAAGTTGAAAACTCAAATATTTGATCATGAAAGTCATTAAATTCATAGAGTCCCTCTTTTACAACAGGCCCAAAATTCTTCCAAAAATCTTTAAATTCATCTGGCTTCTTTTTTTTTAATTCAAGAATTTCTTTGAGAACTCTTTTTGTAATAGCATTAGATATTTTATTAATTACGGCATTATTTTGTAAAATTTCTCTTGAAATATTTAAACTAAGATCTTCTGTGTCTACCACACCTGGCACAAATCTAAGCCAAGCTGGAATTAATGCATCTAACTTATCAGAAATAAATACTTTATTAACATATAGCTTTAACTTATTTTTGCGATCTGGATGGTAAAGATCTTGAGGCTGCGATTTTGGTAAATATAAAAGGGCAGTATAATTTACAACTCCCTCAGCTTTAAAGTGAATAGTTGTTAAAGGCTCATCATAATAGTTTGAAACTTGATTATAAAAAGATTTATAGTCATCTTTTTTAATTTTTGATTTATCTTTTAGCCAAATGGCTTCAGCAGAGTTTACTTGTTCTTCAGTTTTATCATCTTTTTTCTTATCATTTTTATCTTCTTCGGATGTTACAAAAATGGGGAAAGGAACAAAATCAGAATACTTTTTTATTATTTCCTCTATTTTATATTTACTTAAAAACTCTTTCTCATCCTTCTTAATTGATAACGTAATTTCAGTTCCAATTTCATTGTATTCCGTTTCCTCAATTGAAAATGTACCTTTACCATCTGAAGTCCAAAGGTAACCACTGGATGAGTCATATTTTTTTGATCTAACTACTACTTGATCTGAAACCATAAATGATGAATAGAATCCAACTCCAAATTTACCTATTTGATTGATATCTCCCTTTTTATCACCCATCTTTTTAATAAACTCTTCCGTGCCAGATTTAGCTATTGTGCCTAAATTTGATTGCATATCTTTATCATCCATGCCAATCCCATTATCTTTAATTGAGATAGTTTTATTTTTTTCATTAAGATGAATTCGAATTTGGAATTTATTTGTTTTAGGAGCTTTGGAGTCAGTCTGACTAACATATCTAAGCTTTTCGCAAGCATCTGATGAATTTGATATTAATTCACGTAAAAATATTTCTTTTTCGGTATAGAGTGAATTAGCAACTATATCTAGGAGCTTTGATACTTCAGTTTCAAATTTTACAGTTTTCTTTTCCGCTTGTTGTTTAGTCATTTTTTTTTAATATCCTTATTATAAGTAATGTTTACCAATGATAATACTGAGTGTTCTACAAAAATTTCTGTCATTTCACAAAGTAAATTTGATAAATGGCTGTTAACACAATCATCTTTTACTAAAAATTGGGCTTTATCTAATAATTTCAAGGCAGAATCAGGAAAAATTCTCAAAATTCCCTATGAGGACGGAAGATTGAAAGAGGTCATATTAGGAGAGGGCGCAGATAAAAACCTAGAGGCAATTAGTGCTTTTTCTGCATCTAACATTGGTAACTATTATATCTCTTGTAAATTTGCCAAATCAAAGGAGTCTGAAATATACAAAGCATGGGCTTGGGGCAACTATAATTATCAGTCTAAATCTAAAAAAAATTTATTATACGTAAAGGAACAAAAGGAATTAGAGTTTTTAACTTTTTACTCAGATTGTATTAATTTTTCAAGAGACTTGATAAATAGCCCTGCAAATAAATTAAACCCATCAATTTATTACTCAAAAATTAAAAATAATAATTTGTTTAAAAGTTTTAATTTTATTGATTACACTGAAAAAGAAATAAATTCGAATTTTCCTTTGACATGTGCTGTTGGTAAATCTTCCTCTTCAAAACCAAAAGTGATTGAAATAACAAATCGAAAACTTTCAAAAAAAGATAAACCATTGGTTATTATTGGAAAAGGCGTTACATTTGACACAGGTGGTGTAAACATAAAACCAGGTACCTCAATGAGAAATATGAAAAAAGACATGGGAGGATCTGCTATCGCTATATCATTATTTTTGTTAGCAAATTATTTTTTAAAAAAAACTAAAATTGTTTTAATTGCCCCAATCGCTGAAAATGCAATATCATCAAAATCAATGAGACCTGGTGATGTATATTCATCTGTATCAGGAAAGTCTGTGGAAATTGCCCATACAGATGCTGAGGGAAGACTTTTGTTAGCAGATGCAATAGAAAAAGCTTCTTCTTATAACCCATGTATGATTATTGATTTTGCAACGCTTACTGGAGCAGCAAGAGTAGCTCTGGGTGAAGACCTTCCTGCTTATTTTTGTAATAATGAAACATTTGCAAAAAAAATCGAAAATTTAAATAAAGAAAAATTGAGATGTTGGAGATTACCCTTGTACTCTCCTTACTTGTCTAAAATTAAATCTCAAGTAGCAGATCTTAGTAATGCATCTTTAGATGGTATGGCTGGTTCTATTACGGCAGCACTTTTTCTTCAAAAATTTTTAAAATCTGCGAGTATACCTTGGTTTCACTTTGACACCTTTGCTTGGTCTCAAGACTCAAAAGGAGCTGCATTACAGGGATTAGATATAATGAGTGATTTTTTAAGGAAAAATTTTAATTAGTGAAGTACTTACTGATATTTTTTCTATTATTATCAGGTTGTATTACAACCGATAGGTCTTTTAACACAGCAAATATTTGCGATATTTTCAAAACAAATCCTAAATGGAAATCATATGCAGAAAAAACAAAAGAAAAATGGGGAGTTCCAGTTAGTTTGCAATTAAGCTTTATTAAACAAGAGTCCTCTTTTGAAAGAACTGCAAGGCCTCCGAGGAAAAAGGTATTGGGTTTTATACCTGGTTTAAGGCCATCAAGCGCTTATGGTTACAGTCAGGCCTTAGATGGAACATGGGAAGAGTATAAAGTTTCAACAAAAAACTATAATGCCGATAGAAAAAATTTTAGAGATGCTAGTGATTTTATAGGTTGGTATGTTGATGGAAGTTACCGTCTGTTGAAAATTGATAAAAGTGATGTTTACAATCATTACCTTGCTTACCATGAGGGCAAGGGTGGGTATCAAAAAAAATCTTATAACAAAAAAAAATGGCTTTTAGAGGTGGCAAAAAAAGTAGAACGTCAAGCTAAAGATTATTCTAATCAAATAACAAAATGTAATTTTCATAAAAATAGTGTGTTTTAATTTTTACAAAAATCAGATCTTGTAAATTATTTCTATTCCAATTTTACTGATCCTAAGTATAAAGGCATTGGAACTGAACATGAAAAATTTATCTTTTATAAAGATAATAAAAGATTTCAATTTGATGGAGAGGTAAGTATACAAAATTTATTTCAATTTTTCTTATCAAAGGGTTGGCAAAAAAAAGAATACAATAGTTTCAATCAATTAATATCTTTGTCTAAAAATGGTGCTAGCATTACTTTAGAGCCAGGGTGTCAACTAGAATTATCTGGTAAAATTTTAAAGAATGTTCATCAAACATGTACGGAGTCTTATGAACATTTAAGAGAATTAAAAGAATATGCCGAATTGAATGAATTATGCATTTTAGGACTGGGATTTGATCCAATAAGTAAATTAGAGGATTTAACTTTTATTCCAAAAGAGCGTTATAAAATTATGAGTGAATATATGCCTAAAGTTGGCTCAAGAGGATTAGATATGATGACCCGAACATGTACTGTTCAAGCAAATTTAGATTATTTTAATGAAACAGATCTCATTAAAAAATTTGTTGTTTCTAATAGAATTCAACCAATAGTTATGGGTATATTTTGTAATTCGCCCTTTCGTGAGTCAAAATATAATAATTTAGTCAGTAATCGAATTTATACATGGCAAGACACTGATGATCAAAGATGTGGAATAAAAAGATCATTTCTGAACAAGAATTTTTCTATTGAGGAATATGTTGACTTTGTTTTGGAAGTAAAAAACTATTTTTTAAAGATAAATGGAAAACAATATGACACAACAGATTATACTTTTAATGAATTGTTAACTAAAAACACCTCAAATAAAGACCTTTCAAATTACAACATATCAATACAAGATTGGATAAACCATCTCTCCACAATTTTTACAGAGGTAAGATTAAAGTCATATATAGAACTTAGAGGCGCAGACGCTGGGAAATGGGAAATGATTTGTGCTCTTCCAGCATTTTGGGTTGGCATACTTTATGATGATGAAAATCTTGAACATCTGTGGAAAGAAACTAGTTCGTGGCAAGAGAATGATATTTTAAATTTGTATCAAGAGGTCCCTTATAAAGGACTTAACAGTAACTTTATTAATTCGCCCTTATATGAGCATGGTAAAAACCTTCTTAACCTCGCTTACAAAGGATTAGAAAAAAGAGGTTATCTAAATTCTGAAGGAAGAGATGAAAGTATTCATCTTGAAAAATTATATAATATTATTGAAAAACAAAAAAATCCTGCAGATTTGTTAATTGAAGAGTTTAAGGATAAAAAAGATATATTATCATTATTAAATAATACCTATTATTGAATTTGCTATGAAATTTCTTTTTCAAATGGATGATCCAAAAAAAATAAATATTAACGAGGACTCTACTTATCTGTTAATAAAGGAGTCTTTAAATAGAGGAATAGATTGTTATTATAATGATCCAAGATGGGTATTTAGTGAGATTAATAAAGTCAATAAAATTAAATCTCACGTTTCTAGATTAAGTTTGAAAAAAAATAATCAGCTTTCGTATCAAAGAAAGATCTCAAAAGAAATTGATTTAGAACATATGAATGCCATTTTTATTCGACAAGATCCACCCTTCGACTTAAATTATATTTCTAATACCTATTTATTAGATCAATTAAAAAAACCTTTAATTTTAAATAATTCAAAGGAGATTAGGAACTTCCCAGAAAAACATATTATGATGAACTTCCCAGAATTAACTCCCCCGACGTTAATATCATCAAATATAGAAGCCATCATAAAGTTTATAAAGAAGAATAAAGAGGTTATTATAAAACCCGCTTATGGAAATGGAGGATTAGGAATTCAAAAAATTAGCCATAATAAGACTAATCTCAGCACGTTCTTAAAAAATTACATAAAAAAATTTTCGAATTGCCCAGTAATTATTCAAAGATTCCTTAAAAATTTCAAAAAAGGAGACAAAAGAATTATTCTCATAAACGGGGACATTGCTGGAGCTGTATTAAGAGTGCCTAGAACTAATAGCATAAAGGCAAATTTTCATGCAGGTGGAAGGGCAGTAGAAACCAATATCACTGACAAAGATAATTACATTTGTAAAAAAATAAAATCATTTTTGGTGAAAAAAAAATTATTTTTTGTTGGTATTGATGTGATAGATGGCTATTTAACAGAAATAAATATTACATCTCCCACTGGAATTCAAGAAATCAACAGATTAAATAAAAGTAAGATTGAAAAAGATATTATTGATTTTGTTTTAAGATCACTGAAATAAATTTTCAAAAAGCTTATTTATATTTTTTTGAATTAAATCTTCTATAGGTTTTTTTACACTCCCATCAGGTATGACTCTTTCATAGGAATAATTTCCATTTTGATATTTTATAACAAAATCCTCGTTGTCAATAATATCAAAAATTGTAATTTTAAAATTATTCAAAGCTAATTCTAATTCTGCCTCTAAAGTCTCTCCGTCTGGTGATGTTAAAATTAAGTTTTTAATTTTCAATTCATTCAAATTATTATTTGAAATTTGTCCAGAAATAGAACTACTTTGATTAATGAAAGAATTTGCTAGTGTGTTTAATAATTCATTAATTTGTTCAAAATCCTCAATGTCTTGAGATAGAGATTGAATAAATAAAACTAGTGCAAATTCCTCTTCAGTAATATTAACATTAATATCACCATCTATGTTTCCAGATATATTTTTAATATTTTTAAGATTAACAGGTTCAGAAACATCTAAAGATAGATTAATTTTTCCTTTAATACGATATGTATTTAAAAATAAACGATCAAAATTAGATAAATTTAAATCATTTAATTTGACTGTACCAGTAAACATCTGATTTTTAATTGATCCAGAAATATTTGAAATTTTATCTTTATTTACTAGATCTAAATTTTCTATCAAAAATAGATCATTGACTGGATCAACGTATAAGTTTGACTCTAAATAATCAAAGTCAACAAGATCCACAATATTCGTAAAATCTTCTTCAGTTAATTCATAGATAATATTTAATAATTCTGTTTTATTTAAATTTTCAATTCCAATATTCAAAGAGGCATTATTAAAATTATTAAGATCTAAATTACCGTCAATCAATAAATTCGAACCTTCCAAATTAATAAATTGAAGATCTTCAATAGCTAAATTTGAGCCATTTATAAGGCCTCTCGCGTTGATATGTTCCGTATTTAATGTTTTTAATAATCTAATTAATGAGTTAGATGGAATTAACTCAAATTGTCTAAACCGGTTTAATTGAATATCTAATTGTAGACTATTGATATCATCAAGCCCATAAGTGCCGCTAATTTGAATAATATTTTCATCCTTATTAGTTATATTTATTTGATCAATTGTAAAAATATTATTTGCGAAATTGCTGGATAATTCAATTTCATCAAATTCAAATTGCTTTACTAATTCCGAATAAGGTAAAAATTCTAATAATACTGATAAGTCATCTTTGGAATTAGAGTTAAGACTAGCATTAAAGTTAGCATTATAAAAATCAAGATTTTCAATAGTTCCGTTTAAATCTAAGTTTGTTCCTTGATTAGAGACATACAAGATTTTATTTATAGTTAAATTATTTGAATTGTAGTTTAAATCAAAAGTTTCAATTATTCCTTGAGGAATGTCTATAATTTCATTGAAAATATTTATATTACTAATCATTTGAAATAAATTATCTGAAGAGATATTTTGACCTCTAATTGATAAATCAGAGTTAATGAAATTGCTTAAATTGATATTCCCCTCAATACTAATTTGTGATTTGTCAGCTAAAGTAATAACTAGGTCTTGAATATTTAAATTTTCTTTTAAATATTCACCTTTTATGTCAAGACTTTGAAAATTTATTTTTTTTAAAACCTCCTGGTAATTTTCCCCTAAAAGTAATACTAGTTCATCTATTTCAAGATTTTCTATAGAAAAATCAATTTTATTTACTTCTGAGTCAGTTGTATAAATATCAAAATATAAATCAGAGCCTTTATATTTAAATTTATTTGATATTATTCTTGTATTATTGCCCTCGTTAGAGATCTTTAATTTTAAATTATCGATATCACCCTCTAGTAAAATTGCATTATTAACAAAATTTGAATTTATGTTTTCTATTCTTGCTTGGTTGAGTGTAATTGAAATATCATCTGCGTTAAAAATAGATCTAGAAATTTCAACATCAGAAGCTGCAAAATCAGTTTGGATTAAATAATGATTAATCTTGAAATTTGAATTATCTATAGAGAGAATTGGTTTAGGCATAATTTTTAAAGTTTGATTTGATAAACTGTTCAATGTAACAAAACCTTTAGTTTCTCTTTCGACCATTTCTTGAGATAAAATATTCATAGGCAATCTTAGAAAACTAAGTCCAATTAAAATCACTAAAATTAAAAGTATTGCTATAGGTATTAGGACTTTTAATTTTTTCATTTATTCATTCTACAAATATAGGAACACAAAATAGATCATATAGGCTAATATAAAGCCAAGAGAAATTAATTTTCCAGCTAATTTTAAAGAAATAATCATAAAAAATAATAAAGAAGTCACTAAAAATAGCCATTTATCAATTTGACTAAGTAATTCATAAAAATTTATACTTCCATTGATTAGCACAGCAATAATCGTTATTCCAAATATGTTGGCTATATTTGATCCGAGAATATTTCCAATTGCCAAATTATTTTGTTTTTTCACAATTGATAAAATTGTTGCAATTACCTCAGGCAAAGAGGTACCAAAAGCAACAATTGTTATTCCAATAGTAGTTTCTGCAACACCAAATATGCTAGTTAGATCTTTCGCATAAACAATAAAATACTTAGAACTAAAAAATAAAGCTATAAATGCTAATATTATTTTTAAAATAATAAAAAAAGATGAAGAATGTGTTATCTCTGATATTGTGTTAATCTCATCAATTGGTTTTTTTAATTCAAAATAAATAAAAAAACAAAGTAATCCAAAAAGTAAAACACCGTACGTGTAGCCAATATTAAAATTAAATATTATGAAAATAAAAAAAACGATTGAAAAAATTAAAAAAAATAAAAAAGTACTTTTATCCCTTTTATCAGTTACTAACCTAGTAATGGGATATAACATGATACCCCCTACCAATAAAATATTTGCAATATTACTTCCAACAAGATTACCTGCTACTATTCCAATAGAATTTAACTTTAATGCTTGAAATGTTGCTGCAAACTCAGGGAGAGAAGTGCCAATAGCTATAATAAATATTCCAACAAGGATTGGCCTAATTTTATAAACGTGTGAGATTAATATTGAATTTTTTATTGCAAAATCACATGACCATATTAATAGAGCTAGACTTATTAATACTCCTAATAAAATCTCAATCAATTCACACCCATTTGATCTTTTTTAAGTTTCCTTATCTCATCTCTGAACATTGCAGCTTTTTCAAAATCTAAATTTTCAGCCGCAGATAACATTTTTTTCTCTAATTTTTGAACATGTTTTTCAAATTTATTAGGACTCAATTTATCAATTTCAGATGTACCCACAGTATAGCTATCTTTTTCATAGATGCTCTCGATAATTTCACCAATATTTCTTTTAACTGATTGAGGGGTAATATTATTTTTCTTATTAAATTCAATTTGTTTATTTTTTCTGTATTTTGTTTCCTCAAGAGCTGCTTTAATACTTTTAGTTAATACATCTGCATATAAAATCACCTTTCCATCAATATTTCTGGCTGCACGACCTATAGTTTGGACCAAACTAGTTTTTGACCTTAAATAACCCTCTTTGTCAGCGTCAAGAATGGCGACTAAACCACACTCAGGAATATCTAGTCCTTCTCTGAGTAAATTAATACCAATTAAAATATCAATCTCCCCAATTCTTAAAGAGCGAATAAGTTTTATTCTATCAATAGTCTCAACATCAGAGTGCATATATTCAGCCTTTAAATTATGTTCTTTTAAGTAATTGGTTAAGTCCTCGGCATTTTTTTTTGTAAGAGTTGTAATCAACACTCTATTTTTATTATTGAGTGTTGTTTTAATTTCACCCATCAAATCTTCCACTTGATTGACAGTTGTTTTGATCACACACTCAGGATCAATCAGACCTGTGGGTCGTATGATTTGTTCAACATACTCATTTTCGACTTCATTCAATTCCCATGGGCCAGGAGTTGCAGATAAAAAAATAGTGGGGGGACGCATCATATTCCATTCTTCAAAAGTTAAAGGTCGATTATCCAATGCAGATGGAAGTCTAAATCCAAAATCTGATAAAGTTTTTTTTCTAGATCGGTCACCTTTATACATTCCATTTATTTGAGGCACGGATACATGAGACTCATCAATTATAAGAAGCGAGTTTTCTGGAATAAACTCGTATAGAGTTGGTGGTGGTTCACCAGGTTGTCTTCCACTTAAATATCTCGAATAATTCTCAATTCCTGAACATGTTCCCGTTGCCTGTATCATTTCCAAATCAAAATTAGTTCTCTCTTTTAATCTTTGAAATTCAAGCAATTTTTTTTCCTTATCAAACTCTTCTAGTCTTATTTTTAAATCTTTCTTAATTTCTTTAATAGCGTTCTCTAATCGTGGTTTTGGAGTAATGTAATGACTATTTGCAAAGATTTTTACTTCTTCGAAGCTTTGAATGAATTCACCTGTGAGAGGATCAAACTCTTTAATATCTTCCACCTTGTCTCCAAAAAAACTTATCCTCCAAGCTATATCCTCTAAATGCGCAGGAAAAACATCAACCCGATCTCCAGTTACTCGAAACATACCTCTTCTAAAATCAATATTATTTCTTTTATACTGTAACTCTACTAATTCTCTCAGGAACTCCATTAAATTAATGTTCTGTCCTTTTTTTATTTCTAAAGTCATTTTAGAGTAAGAGTCAACGGACCCGATGCCGTATATACATGAAACACTTGCTACAATAATTACATCTTCTCTTTCTACTAATGATCTAGTTGCTGAGTGTCTAAAACGATCTATTTGCTCATTTATAGAGGACTCTTTTTCTATGAATGTATCTGATCGAGGTACATAAGCTTCTGGTTGATAATAATCATAATAACTCACAAAATACTCAACTGCATTTTTAGGAAACAATACTTTTAACTCCTCATATAATTGAGCAGCCAAGGTCTTATTTGGAGCCATAATCAATGTTGGTCTGTTATATTTTTCAATAACATTTGCAATTGTAAATGTTTTTCCAGAGCCGGTTACACCCAATAATACTTGGCTTTGTTTCCTTTTTTCTAAACCATTAATCAATTTTTTAATTGCTTGAGGCTGATCTCCTTTAGGTTTATTTTCACTTACTATTTTAAATGGCATACTTGTAGAAATTTATAAATAAGTTTATAGATAACTAAATAAAAAAAATGATTTCAAATAGAGTAAATAACATAAAACCATCATTAACAATAGCTACCAATATGAAGGCCCAGGAACTGAAAAGAGCTGGTAAGGATGTGATTGTTTTAGCAGCCGGAGAACCAGATTTTGATACACCTGATCACATTAAAAGCGCAGCTATTGAGGCCATAAATAAGGGTTTTACTAAGTATGTACCAGGTAAAGGAACACCAGACCTGCAAGTCGCAATTCAAAAAAAATTTCAAAGAGATAATAACTTAGATTATGAACTTGGTAATATTACAGTTGGAGTTGGTGGAAAGCATATAATTTATAATGCCTTCTCAGCAACTATTAATCAAGGTGATGAAGTTATAATCCCTGCTCCATATTGGGTTAGTTACCCCGATATTGTAATTTTAAATGATGGAAAACCCATCATTGTTGAGTGTGGTGAGCAAAATGGTTTTAAAATCACACCTGAGGATTTGGAGAAAAATATATCTTCAAAAACAAAATGGCTGATGCTAAATAGTCCAAGTAATCCGACCGGATCTATGTATACCAAAGAGGAATTGGTAGCTATAGGAGATGTTCTTAAAAGTTATGAAAATATTTATATTTTATCAGATGATATTTATGAAAAGATTGTTTACGACACCAATGATTTCAAAACAATAGCTGAAGTTTGCCCTTTTTTAAAAGAAAGAACGTTAACGATGAATGGATTATCCAAGTCTTATTGTATGACAGGCTGGAGAGTGGGCTACGCAGCAGGTCCAGTCAGTCTCATCAATGCAATGAACAAAGTTCAATCACAAAACGTATCTTCAACAGCATCAATATCAATGGCGGCTTCTGTTGAGGCATTAAATGGAGATCAAAGTTTTATCATATCAAACAATGAATCTTTTCTTAGAAGGCGTAATTTAGTTGTAAAAAATTTAAATGAAACACCTGGATTGTCTTGCAGAACTCCAGAGGGTGCTTTTTACGTTTTTGCATCATGTAAAGGAGTTTTAGGTAAGACAACGGAGTCTGGTAAAAAACTCTTTACTGATGGTGACTTTATGGATTATCTGCTTGAAGAGGTGGGTGTTGCAGGTGTACAAGGTTCTGCATTTGGGCTAGAGGGTTTCTTTAGAATATCTTATGCAACCTCTGACTCAATATTAGAGGATGCCTGCCAAAGAATTAAAACTGCTTGTTCTAAATTAAGTTAATTTGCTATTAGAAATAATTTTAGCTATTCGAAGAATATTTGTATTTCCAACTTTTCCAAAAGGTACTCCAGCTGTGATTATTATTTTTTCACCATGTTTTAGAATTTTTCTTACCTTTGCTATTTTACAGGCACGGTCAACCATCTCAGTTGATGATGAAATTTCATCTACAACATCCATAAAAGTACCCCAAGTTAAAGCATTTTGACGAGCAACTTTTTTATTAGTCGTTAATCCTATTAAGGTCACATCAGGCCTCATCCTTGCGACTCTTAAAACAGATCTTCCTGATTGAGAAAATGTTGCAATACAATTACATTCAGCAATGGTGGCTACTTCAAGTGCCGCAGTAGCTATAGCCTCTGTTGATGTTTTTACCATATTCAAATTATAATTTTGAATATTAGCTAAATATTTAGGATCACTTTCAACGCGTTTAATAATTTTATTCATCATTTCTACAGACTCTTTTGGATAATTACCAGCAGCTGACTCTGCAGATAACATTACAGCGTCTACTCCTTGAAATACTGCTGTAGCGACATCAGAGGCCTCAGCCCTTGTCGGAGTAGGTGAGTCAATCATACTCTCAAGCATTTGGGTTGCAACAATACATGGCTTTCCAAATTTTCTACATGCAGCGACCATTGTTCTTTGGTGAATTGGCACATCTTCTGGGTTGGTTTCAACACCCAGATCTCCTCTAGCAACCATTATTCCATCAGAATTTTCAGTTATCGACTCAATTTCTTTCATAGCAGAGGGTTTTTCTACTTTAACCATTACTTTAAATTTTGCAGGAATAAGTTTTTTTGCTGTTAATAAATCTTTTGTAGTTTGAATAAATGAAAGAGCTATCCAATCAACATCAAGTTTAATAGCTAGCTCTAAATCTTTTTTATCTTTTGGAGTAATTATTTTTAAATCAAGTTTTGTATCTGGAATATTCAATCCTTTATTATTAGAAATTTCTCCACCATCTGTAACGACACATTTAATTCCAGAAGCAGATTTTGATTTTACTTTTAACCTTACCTTGCCATCATTCACTAACAACCTTTGTCCGATTGCTATAGATTTGAAAATTTCTTTGTGAGGCAAGTAGACACGAGAACTGTCACCGTCTTTTTTATTTTGATCAAAAGTAAATATTTGGTTTTTTTTTAGTTGTTCTTTGACGTTTAGAAATCTACCAACTCTGAATTTGGGACCCTGTAAGTCACCTAAAATACAAATATAACGATCATGTTTTTTTTCTAAATTTCTAATAATTTTAACTTTTTTTTTGTGATCCTCATGGTCACCATGACTAAAATTAAGACGAAATATGTCAGCACCAGATAAAAATAATTTCTCAATAGCTTTTTCAGTCTCACAGGCTGGTCCTAAAGTTGCAACAATTTTGGCTTTACGGTTTCTAAGTTTCATTTGATTTGTTTAGAAATTAATAAATAACATGATATTAGTAAATTACCATGAGTAAAATATCAAAAGAACAAGAGTACAAAATTAAAGCTAACGTACTTGATCATTTAATTAATCATTTAAGAGATAGGTCTGATGTACAAAATATTGACCTGATGAATCTGAGTGGATTTTGCAGAAATTGTTTATCAAAATGGTATGTAAAATATGCAAAAGAGGAAAACTATGATCTAGACTATGAGGAATCAAGAAAGATTATTTATGGAATGGCTTACTCTGAATGGAAAAGTAAATATCAATCAGAGGCAACAAAAGAACAAGTAGAACAATTTAAAAAAAAATAGTTTAGATGACCGAGAAATTGCCGAATTGGAACTTAGGAGATTTTTACTCTTCTATCAAAGATGAAGGAATAGATCTTGATCTCGAAAAATATAGAAATTTCTCTAAATCTTTTAACAAAAAATACAAAGGTCAATTAGTTAATCAAGCTCAAAACCTCGAAAGCATCATAAAAGAGTATGAAGACGGTAATGAACTTGGCGACAAGCTTGGCAATTTTGCTTTTTTGATATACGCAACAAATATGAACGACCAAGAGACGGTTCAATTTTATCAAGGTATAAATGAAAAACTTACAGAGATATCATCAAACTTGATTTTTTTTACAAACGAAATAAATGCTACAAATGACTCAGAATTTGAAAATTTTTTATCAAATGCTGGCAAATATAAAAATTGGTTAACTAACATCCGTCGATATAAACAACATCAACTTGATGAAAAGAGTGAGATGATTTTCCTTGATAAGAATTTAACCTCTAACTCTTCATGGGTGAGATTCTTTGAAGAACAAATAAATGATTTAAAATTTAAAATCGATGATAAAGATTTAAATAGTTCAGAAGCTTTAAATTTATTATCTGATCATAAATCAACAACAAGAAAAAAAGCAGCAAAAAGTATTGAAGATGTTTTTAAATCGAATGTAAAAACTTTTTCTTTTATTACAAACACTCTCGCAAAAGATAAAATTACTAATGATAAGTGGAGAAAATACAAATCTCCAATAGACTCAAGAAATTTAGCGAATAATGTTGAAAATGAAGTTGTCGAGGCACTAACTGAAAGTGTTACTTCCAATTACAAGAATATTTCACATCGATACTATAAAATTAAGGCCAAACTTTTTAATCAAGAAAAACTTAATTATTGGGATAGAAATGCACCTTATCCTGACTCACCTAATAAAAAGATAAATTGGTCTGAGGCAAAAGATATTGTAATACGCTCATATGCTAACTTTGATAAAAGTTTTGAAGATATTGTATTATTATTTTTTAATAACAATTGGATTGATGCAGAACTAAAATCAGGTAAATCTCCAGGAGCATTTGCAGCTTCTACAATTCCCTCAATACACCCTTACATTTTGACAAACTTCCACGGTAAAACCAGAGATGTAATGACATTAGCTCATGAACTTGGACATGGATGTCACCAATATTTGTCTGCTAAACAAGGTTTGCTGTTATCCAGCACTCCACTTACTCTAGCAGAGACCGCAAGTGTCTTTGGAGAGATGATGACTTTTCGAACATTACTTGAAGATAGTGATAAGAGTTCCAGAAAATATCTTTTAGCATCAAAAATTGAAGACATGATTAACACTGTTGTCAGGCAAATATCATTTTTTGAATTTGAAAAGTTAGTGCACACTGAGAGGAAAAAAGGAGAGTTATCATCTGATCAACTTTGTGATTTTTGGATGAAAACACAATCTGAAAGTCTTGGGCCTAATATTGAATTAACAGATGGCTATAGATATTTTTGGACATACATACCACATTTTATTCATACTCCCTTTTATGTATATGCTTATGCTTTTGGAGATTGTTTAGTAAACATTTTGATTCAACTTTATGATGAGGGTCTTCCAAATTTTAAGGAAAGTTACATTAGTCTTTTAAAAAGTGGTGGTTCGAAACACTATAGTGATGTTTTGAAACCTTTTAATGTCGACCTCAAACAAAAAAATAGTTGGGAAAAAGGACTCTCAATGATTTCAGGTCTAATAGATGAGTTTGAAAAAAGTATTTAGTTTAAAATGAAAGAAGAAAATAATTTAGTTTCAAGAGTAAAAAGGTACTCAAAAGTCACAACTTCTATGACTTCTTTGGCCACGAAATTTGCAGGAAAAAAATATTTAAATTTTGATTTAAGTGATCAAAAGTATGCGGCTCAAATCACTGAGATCTTAGGCAATTTAAAAGGACCTTTGATGAAGGTGGCACAACTAAGCGCTACTATTCCTGATTTACTGCCTGAAGAGTATGCTAGAAAATTAGCTGAATTACAGTCAAATGCACCTCCTATGTCTTGGGTGTTTGTAAAAAGAAGAATGAAAGCTGAATTAGGTGAAAATTGGCAAAATAACTTCAAAGAATTCAATCAAGAGGCAAGTTTTGCTGCATCTTTAGGTCAGGTTCACAAGGCCAAATTGAAAACCAATGATTACGTTGCGTGTAAACTTCAATATCCTGATATGTCTTCAGCAGTAGAGGCTGACTTAAACCAATTAAAAATAATATTTAAAATTTACTCTAGTTATAATAAATCAATTCAAATTAGAGAGATCTATAAAGAAATAGAAGCAAGACTAAAAGAAGAATTAAATTATAGTTTAGAAAACAAACATTTAAAAATTTTTAAATTTATTCATAAAAATAACTCTTATATCAAAATTCCAAATGTTTACGAAAAAATATCTACAAACAGACTTTTAGTCATGGAATTTCTTAATGGTAAAAAATTAATTGAGTACAAAAACGCACCACAAAAAACTAGAAATGAATTAGCAAAAAAATTATTTATGGCATGGTACTTACCCTTTTATAAATACGGTATAATTCATGGAGATCCACACTTAGGTAATTACTCAGTAGATAATAAAAATAATATTAATCTATTTGATTATGGCTGTGTAAGAATATTTCCACCTAAGTTTGTAAAGGGCGTAATTGACCTTTATTTTGCTCTAAAAGAAAAAGATAACAAAAAGATAAAAACTGCTTATCAAGTATGGGGGTTTAAAGACATTGATGACAAATTAATGAATGTTTTAAATAAATGGGCTTTATTCTTGTATGATCCAATCTTAAAAAATGAGGTTCGAAAAATACAAGACTCAGATAGTGGTATTTATGGAGCTAAAATAGCTAGCGAAGTCCATAAAGAGCTCAAAAAATATGGAGGAGTTAAACCTCCAAGAGAGTTTGTATTTATGGATCGAGCAGCGGTTGGTTTGGGGTCAATCTTTATTCATTTGAAAGCTGAAATAAATTGGTACAAGCTTTTTCATGACTTAATTAAAGATTTTTCAGTTAAAAGTGTTGAATCCAATCAAAAAAAAGCATTCAAATTTGCCGGTTTATGATGACTTTCAACAAATGTTTAATAAATTTTATAAATCTTAGACTTAACAAATTAGATTTATCTGATATACAACATATCTTCTAAAAGGAACAAGTTAATGATAATAGGCGCAGTTAAAGAAAAAAAAAAGTTTGAGAATAGAGTTTCTATTTCTCCTGATGATGTAAAAAACTATGTAAAAGCTGGTCACCAAGTATTTATGGAAAAGGGGGCAGGCTCACTTTCAGGTTTTAATGATAAATCTTATAAAGAGTCTGGGGCGACTCTATCTACGTCAAAAGAAGTTTTTAAGAATTCTGATATTATTTTAAAAATAAATTGCCCAACCCCAGATGAAGCTAAATTAATAAAAAATAATTCTATGGTTATTTCTCAAATCAGTATACAGAACAACCAAGACAGTATTAAAATTTTAAATTCTAAAAAAATATCAGCGTTTGCTTTAGAACTAGTTCCAAGAATTACCCGAGCTCAAGATATGGATATTTTGTCCTCTCAAGCAAATTTAGCAGGATATCATGCGGTTATAGATGCTGCTCAAGAATTTAACAGAGTATTACCATTATTTATGACTGCTGCTGGTAAAGTTACTCCGGCAAATGTTTTAGTCATAGGTGCAGGTGTTGCAGGTTTACAAGCTATAGCAACTGCTAAACGATTAGGTGCTATTGTTTTTGCCACAGACGTAAGAATAGCCTCAAAAGAGCAAGTTGAGAGTCTTGGTGGTAAATTTGTTATGGTCGAGGATGAGGAGTCTAAGAATGCTGAAACGAAGGGTGGTTATGCAAAAGAAATGAGCGCAGAGTACCAAAAAAAACAAGAAGCTTTATTGGCAGAAACTTTAAAGACAATGGATATTGTAATATGTACTGCTCAAATACCAGGAAGAAAAGCACCTTTAATTTTGAAAAAAGAAATGTTGGAGAACATGCAAAATGGTTCAGTTATTGTTGATCTAGCTGTAGAGTCAGGAGGGAATTGCGAATTTAGCCAAGTTGGAAAAGTCGTTTCAAAAAATGGTCTTAAGATTGTAGGTCATGCCAACGTTCCTGGCAGAGTAGCAAATAATGCCTCAAGTCTTTTTTCAAAAAATATTTCTAACTTTTTAAAATTAATGAACTTTGAAGATAAGAAAAAATCTATGATTAATAAAAGTGATGAAATTATTAAAGCTACAATGATTTGCTCAGCTGGAAAGATTTTAATAAAATAAAAAGGAGTTACTATGTCAGAAATTTCAAATCAATTAGAAAGTTTATCATACAAAGCACAACAAATTGCAAATGAAGCAAGCCAGTTGGCATCTAGTGTGGCCGAAACATCTGGAGGCCATAGTGACTTTATTATTTTTGGTATAACTGTTTTGGTATTGGCTTGTTTTGTAGGTTATTATGTAGTTTGGTCGGTTACCCCAGCTTTACACAGTCCTTTAATGGGTGTCACAAACGCTATTTCGTCCGTAATTATTGTTGGAGCTTTATTGGCCGCAGGTCCTGTTGATAGTAACATTTCTAAATATTTTGGTTTAGTTGCTGTAACTCTTGCTGCCGTTAACATATTTGGGGGGTTCGTTGTAACAAATCGAATGCTCTCCATGTTTAAAAAGAAACAATAGGTAAAAAATGTCAACTTTAACAACTGCAGCATATTTAGTTTCATCGGTTTTATTTATACTTTCTCTTAGAGGGTTATCACATCCTTCAACTGCAAGGAGAGGAAATTTTTTAGGAATTTTAGGGATGACTATAGCCATAGTCACAACACTGTCCAATCCTGGTGTACTTAGCTATAAAGAAATTGGAATAGCTTTTTTAATAGGTGGTTTGATTGGAACATCAATCGCAGTTAAAATTCAAATGACTGCATTACCACAATTAGTTGCTGCTTTCCATAGCTTGGTGGGATTAGCTGCTGTGTTTGTTGCTGCCTCTGCATATTACAATCCTAGTGCCTTTAATATAGGTACTGTTGGATCTATTCCGATGGGAAGTTTAATAGAAATGTCAATTGGAACAGCAATAGGTGCTGTGACTTTTACAGGATCTATCATAGCTTTTGGAAAACTCCAAGGTTTTGTCTCAGGAAATCCTTTAGTTTTCAAAGGTCAACATTTTATTAATTTACTTTTGGGTTTAGGAATTATTGCTTTAATTGTTAAGTTTTGCATCGATCAAAACCAAGAATTATTTTGGCTTATCGTTTTTGCCTCATTTGTTATCGGGGTGCTTTTAATTGTTCCAATTGGAGGAGCAGATATGCCAGTTATTGTCTCAATGTTAAACTCATATTCCGGATGGGCCGCTGCTGGAATTGGTTTCACTCTGTCTAATAACTTATTGATTATTACTGGCGCACTGGTTGGTTCGTCAGGAGCTATCTTGAGTTACATAATGTGCAAGGGAATGAATAGATCTTTCTTAAACGTTTTACTTGGAGGGTTTGGTGGTGAACAAGCAGCTAGTGCTGGCGGAGTAAAAGATGATCGTCAAGCAAAACAAGGTAACGCTGCTGATGCTGCTTTTATGATGAAAAATAGCAAAACAATAATCATTGTTCCTGGTTACGGAATGGCTGTTGCTCAAGCACAACACGCACTTAGAGAGATGGGTGATTTACTTAAAGCAGCAGGTGCAGAAGTAAGATATGCAATCCATCCTGTAGCTGGAAGAATGCCGGGACACATGAACGTGTTACTTGCAGAAGCAAATGTTCCTTATGATGAAGTCCTAGAACTTGATGAAATTAACAGAGATTTCTCTGAGACTGATGTTGCATTTGTGATTGGTGCTAATGATGTAACAAACCCAGCTGCAAAAACTGATAAGACGAGTGCAATTTATGGTATGCCTATTTTAGATGTGGAAAATGCTGGTCAAGTATTTTTCGTTAAAAGAGGTATGGCTAGTGGATATGCAGGTGTTCAAAATGAACTATTTTTTAGAGACAATACCTTAATGCTATTTGGAGATGCCAAGAAAGTTTGTGAAGATATAATTAAAGGACTTGAGAACTAGTCGAATTTCTTCTTACGCATAAGTTTTTTAAATCTTTTAATTGATTCGGCTTTTTCACGAAGCTTTCTTTCTGATGGTTTTTCATAATTTTTTCTTAACTTTAATTCTTTGAAAATACCCTCTCTTAAAAGCTTTTTTTTGAGTACGCGTATAGCAGCCTCAACATTATTATCTCTGACTTGAACTTCTATTGCCAATCTAGTAACCTCATAAAGGCGTAATTTATATATAAATATGAAGTCAAAGCAAGAAAAATTAGCTAATTTATTTATTAACGAAGTACCCAAATTTGGTTGGTCTAGAGAAACTCTCTTACAATGTGCAAAAAAGCAAAGAATTTCAACATCTGTTCTAGCAAAATTATTTCCATCTTTTGAATATGATGTCTTAAAATTCATAATTGCTCAAAATAACATTCAAGTTGAGAAGAATTACAACTCCTTCAACAACTCACGATTGAAAACTAGAGATAAAATTAAAACAATCATGGAGTTGAAATTTGAAAATAACAGTCATTTAAAAAAAGCATTGCCTGAAATGCTAAAATTTCTTTTGAGACCTGGTAACATATTAATGTCCATTAAATTGCTTCATGAAAATAGTGACTTTATATGGAGTTTATCAGGTGATAAATCAAATGATTTTAGTTACTACTCAAAGCGAGGTTTACTTTCAATGATTTATCTTGCCACACTAATTTATTGGCTTAACGATAAGTCAGAAAAAGACATTGCTACCAAAAACTTTATCAGCAAATCAGTTGATGGAATAGTTGATGGGGTTTCAAGACTTAAACAATTAAGTTTACTCAAAGGCTTAGCTGAAAATTTTATGTCTAGGTATGCTAAAAAGACATCTTAAATTTCCTTTAAAACATTTAATAAACCTCCAAAAAGTATAAAAGTTTATTCTCATTTAAATTTTAAATTTATTTTTGTTAATAGAAAGGCACATAATGAATAAAATTTTTATTACTTTGATTTTTACGATTTTTTCATCATTAGCTTTTGCAAATGGACATATGCAGCCAAACTCTTTTGCTGTAACTTTAAAAGTTCCATCTGCAGATGTAGAGAAAGTTGAATCTATCTTACAAAGCCATCATCAGTTTTTGCATGATAAACATTCTTTATCTGGTGATGATAGATTAAACTCGTATTCTATCGTTAAAGGTTTTGAGCCTGTAGATTTAACTGACCCTTCGAAAGGTGTTACCGATAATGTCTTTTATTTTTTAAGCGAGCATTATCAAACTCCAGTTGGCTTGCAGCTTCATGGACAAGCATCTGAGACTTGGGAGGATGTACAAGAGTTTAGATCGATAATATATCAGTATAGTATCGCAATTGCTTTCCCAGGCGAAGTCATAGCTAAGATGAATCGCTAAGAAAAAATAATAAATACTTGCGGTTATTAATTTAGCCGCGAGAAAATAAAACCTCTTCAGGAACTCATCAAATACATTATAATAAATAATAATTGGAGGACTGATGAGTATTCAAAAAACAATTACACCCATAAATAATACTATTTATTTAGAGAGAGAATTAGCCTCAGATAGTAAAATTAATTCAGTCATAGATAAAGCCTCAACAAGTTTTGAAATTTGGAAAAACACATCTCTTGATGACCGAATTAATATTGTAAATAAATTTATTGATAACTTAATCGCTCTCAAAGATGAAATATCAAAGGAAATTTGTTGGCAAATTGGAAGGCCCATATCTCAATGTGCAGGAGAATTAAGAGGCTTTGAAGAGCGCTCAAGACACATGGTAGATATTGCTAAAGACTCATTACAAAATCTTCCAGCTACTCAAAACGAAGAATTTGACAACTATATATACAAAACTCCTCTTGGGGTGATTTTTGTAATGGCCCCATGGAATTATCCGATTATTACTGCAACTAACACAATTGTTCCTGCTATCATTTCAGGTAATAGTTTAATTTTAAAACATTCATCTCAAACACCAAGATGTGCAGAACTAATTTTTCAAGCTTTTGAAAATACGGGGATACCTGAGGGTGTTTTCCAATTTATTCATACTGATCATAAAGCTTGTGAAAAAATAATCTCTGACTCAAGAATAGCTCACGTTGTTTTTACTGGCTCTGTAAGAGGAGGCCAGGAGGTGAAAAAATATATAGGAACACGATTTATTAATGCTGGTCTAGAATTAGGAGGGAAAGATCCTGCCTACGTCAGAGCAGATGCTGATTTAAAACACGCAATTGAAAACCTTGCAGACGGTGCACTATTTAATTCTGGTCAATCTTGTTGTGGTATAGAAAGAATTTATGTAGATAAAAAAATTTATAAAGAATTTATAGATGGCTTCAAAAGCATTACTGAAAATTATAATTTAAACGATCCCTCAAAACCTGACACAAATTTAGGCCCTGTGGTAAGACAATCAGCAGCTAATTTTATTAGAGCTCAAATAAATGAAGCGGAGAGCAGCGGAGCAAAACGTCTTATTGATGAGAGTAAATTTACAATATCTAGAGAAGATAATTGTTATGTTAGCCCTCAAGTAATGGTTGATGTCAATCATGATATGAGATTCATGATGGAGGAAACTTTTGGTCCTGCTGTTGGAATTATGCCTGTAGATGACGATAAAGAAGCAAAAAATTTGATGAATGATAGCCCTTACGGACTAACTGCATCTATTTGGACAAAAGATTTGGAGTTTGCTAAAGAATTTGGAAAAAATGTTCAAACAGGAACTTTCTTCATGAATAGATGTGATTACTTAGATCCGGCACTTGCATGGACGGGCGTAAAAGACACTGGTATCGGTTGCTCACTTTCAGTATTAGCATTTGATCAATTTACAAGACCACAGAGTTTTCATATGCGCAAAGTAGTTTAGAGCGATGGTCTACAAAGTTATCAATAAAATGTTAAAATATTTAATTTTTTAGTCGATTATGAGCATTACTTTTAAAGAATTAGAAAAAAAAATAAAATCAAAAGAGATTGATACTGTTTTAGTCTCTCTATCCGATATGCAAGGTCGACTAGTGGGAAAAAGAGTAACAGGTAAGGCTTTTTTAGACTACATTCACAAAGAAACTCATTTTTGTGACTATCTTTATACGGTTGATATGGATATGTATACAGTTCCTGGATTTAAATCATCCTCTTGGGAGACTGGCTACGGTGATATGACTGTAAAGCCTGACCAAAGAACCATCAAAGTTTTACCATGGTTAGAGAAAACAGCTTTAGTTCTCGGTGATGCTTTTCAACATGATGGAAAGACTCCTGTTTCGCATTCCACAAGACAAGTTTTAAGAGAGGCAATTATAAAAGCTAATAAAATGGGATTTGAGCCGATGTTAGGTTCAGAATTAGAATTCTTTCTTTTCAAGCAAACTTATGATGATATTCATTCTAGTCATTATAAAAATTTAAAAGAAACATCATGGTACATAGAAGATTATATGATATTTCAAACTTCAAAAGAGGAGCCTTTTAATCAAGAGTTAAGAAATAGTTTATTAGACTCCGGTATATATGTTGAGTGCACTAAAGGGGAGGCCTCACCTGGTCAACAAGAAATTAATGTAGTTTTTACTGATGCTCTTAGTATGGCAGATAATCATATATTAATTAAAAATGCTGCAAAAGAGATTGCTTTTAAACATAATCGTGCTGTTAGTTTTATGGCAAAATACAAACAAGATTTCTGTGGAAGCTCCTGCCATATTCATAATTCTTTATTCGATAAAAAAACAAAAAAAAATATTTTCTCTGATACCAAAGATAAATATGGAATGTCTAAAATTTTTAAAAGCTATGTAGCTGGGCAAATTTTATTTTTGAGGGATCTATCAATTTTTTTAGCTCCAAACGTAAATTCTTATAAAAGATTTCAAGAGTCCTCTTTTGCTCCTACTTCTGCCGCCTGGGGAATTGATAATAGGACTGCTGGATTTAGATTAGCAGGACATGGAAGTTCAATAAGAATTGAATGCAGAGTTCCTGGGGCAGATGTTAATCCCTACCTTGCTTTTGCTGGATTGATTCAAGCAGGTCTGTATGGAATTGAGAATAAATTAGAACTTGAAGAGCCATTATCTGGAAATATTTATCAAAATAGAAAGGCAAAAAATGTTCCAGGCACACTTTATGAAGCAATTGAACTTGCTAAGAAATCAAAATTATTACCAAAGATTTTCCATTCAGATGTTTTAGAACACTATATTCATGCTGCAAAATGGGAGCAGAGTGAATATGATAAGTCTGTAAATGACTGGGAGCATCGTCGTTATTTTGAGAGAGGATAAATAGGGTTATAAATGCAAAATATGAATTGGAATTATCCAACAAACGTTTGGTTTGGAGTTGATAGATCAAAAGAAATACAAAAAGCTTGTGATACTTTAGGTATTAAAAATCCTTTAATTGTTACAGATCCTGGATTATTGCAAACATCAATTATTGATGAAATCAATAGTAGTCTGTCATCAAATACACAAATTTACAGCGATGTTCAAGGAAACCCAACTGGTTCAAATGTAACTAATGGTGTAAAAGTTTTTTTAGAGGGTAATCACGATGGTGTCATAGCCATAGGTGGCGGATCTGGAATGGACGCTGGAAAAGGAATAGCTTTTTTAGCTCATCAATCAAGACCACTTTGGGATTTTGAAGATATTGGAGATTGGTGGACAAGAGCAGACTCAAGTGTAATCAAACCTATAATAGCTATACCTACGACTGCAGGAACAGGTTCCGAAGTGGGAAGAGCGGCTGTCTTTTTAAACGAAGAAAATCATAAAAAGAAAATAATTTTTCACCCAAAAATGTTACCACAGATTGCGATACTAGACCCATCTTTGACATTAAATCTTCCAAAAAGTATTACAGCTGGAACAGGAATGGATGCATTGGCACACTGTATTGAAGCTTATTCATCTCCTTTTTATCACCCAATGGCAGAGGGCACAGCTTTAGAGGGTTTAAGACTAGTCAAAGAAAATATTCAAGAGGTTTATCATAATGGAAATAATGTTGAAGCAAGATCCCATATGTTAGTTGCTTCTATGATGGGTGCAGCTGCATTTCAAAAGGGTCTAGGTGCTATTCACTCTGTTACACACCCAGTAAATTCCTTATACAAGACTCATCATGGAACAACAAATGGTACAGTTATGCCATTTGTTTTGAATTATAACCGTAGCACTATTGAAAAAAAATTTACTAGATTGGCAAATTTTCTAGATATTAAAAATGGCTTCGAGGGTATCGTTGATTGGATTATTGAATTAAAAAAAGATATGGAGATACCTGAAACACTTAAAGATATGGGTGTTAATGAGGGAGATGAGATTAAATTGGCGCCATTAGCACAAGAGGATCCAAGCACTGGTGCAAACCCACTAGAGATGACAGTAGAAAGATTTCAAGAATTAATATTAAATTGTATTGCCGGAAAATATTAAATTTTTAGAAATTGTTGGTGTGCTTTTTTTGAAATTGATGCAACAACATCACCATTTGATTGAAAATTTAGAGGATTTCCTCTCCAATCACTAATTATACCTCCGCTCTCTTCTACAATATTTACTAAAGGGATATAATCATAAGGTTTTAAGAAAGACTCTACTACTAAGGGTATTCTTTTTTCAGCCAAAAGCCCGTATTGTACACAATCACCACCAAAGGTTGCATATTTAGTTTTTTTAATCAGAGCATTATATTTTTTATTCTTATTATTTGATTTGAAAGCTGTCATTCCAGAGGTACTAAAATATAATTTAGATAAGTTTAAATTATTTTGAGATTTCTTAATTTTTTTTCCATTACAATAAGCACCATTGTCTCTAATTCCAATCCATGTTTTGTTTATATCAGGACAGTTAATAATTCCAATTACGGGTATTTTATCAATACACAAAGAAATTAATGTTCCAAAATTACCATTTCCATTAATAAAATTCTTTGTTCCATCTATTGGATCGATTACCCATACAAAAGTAGAGTTATTTGATTTATTTTGGTATTCCTCTCCGTATATATCGTGACTAGGATATTTTTTAATGATCATTGATCGCAATTCTTTTTCAATTTTCATGTCTATTTTAGTTACTGGTGATCTATCTGATTTGAAATCAATTTTTAGTCGATGAGATGGTGTTTTCTTTATTATTCTTTCTGATGCATTAACAAGTTTTTTAGCAAAGTTTAAATATTGAGATAAATCTTTAAGTTTTAAAGGCATTTAGAAAATATATAGAAAAAAAGCATTACTACTAATAATTTTTAATTTAAGCTATTTTTAAGCTTTTGAAAAATAATCTCAAAATTTTCTGAAGTCTGAGCGCCATTTATAACAATTTGTTTATTTATTATAAATGTAGGAACACTATTTATACCCATCTTTCTAGCTTGAATTTCTTCATTAGCGAGTGGCTCAATATTTTCTTGATCTGACAGATAACTTTTAAAATCTTCAGCGTCAATTTTATGTTTTATAGCTATATCCAACAATACATTGGGGTCACCTATGTCTTCACCATTTAAGAAATAAGAGTCAAACAAACTATCTAAAACATTTTCCTGTACACCCTGTTTATACGCTAAAGCTAAAAGTCTGTGTGAATTAAAGGAATTAGGGGTTGTCATAATAGAGTCAAAGTTAAAATTAATTCCTTCTACAAGTCCTTCATCATAGATATTGTCATAAATTGTCTTTGCTGCATCAGCACTTCCAAATTTAGAAATTAAATATTCTTGCCTATCCATACCATCAGGTGGCATTCCCGGATTTAATTGAAAAGGTCTCCAGGTTTGTTTGAATTTTGTATCTTTGTGATTACTGATAGCTTTTTCTAATCTTTTTTTCCCAATATAGCACCACGGGCAAACAGTATCTGAAAATATATCAAGTTCGATCATAAATTTATTTCAATATACATGACATAAAAAAATAATAATTCATAGTCATTAAAGTTAAAAATCTGATAAAATCGAAGATGGGAGATTCATATGATAGGAAATTTTAACGGAATATTTTATTTAGTAATTTTTTTAATTATTTTAGTGATGAATGCTTTTTACGGCTATAACTGTTTGTTTAATACCAAAAACTTCATAAGCAAATATGGAATTGATGTAACAGCCGCATTTTTTGCAAGGTTTGCTGGTGCCGTAATTGTAGGTGCTGTTTTAATGCAGTTATACATTTTATTTAGAGGCACAGAGGCTACATGGGCATTCTTTAATTTTATGTTTATAATCATGACCATTATAGCAATATCAGCTTTTTACACTGGTGAGATTGATAAATTAGGAAGAACTGACCAATATTCAAGAGAGGGATGGTTATCAACAGGAGGTCTAGCAATAGGTTGGGCTATTCTTTGTTTTGGACTTGCAGATAAGATTTATATTTAACGATTTCTGATAAAATAAATAAAAATTAAAGACGTTAAATACATTATGACGCTGTATGTGGCAGCTGGTATAATATACAGTCCACCACCAAATACACTTGTGCCTACAAAAATTGCTAATGTTCCATTTTGAAGTCCACACTCTATTGAAATAGCTTTTTGTTGTGAGGTTCCTGTTCCAAAAAACTTTGCCCAGTAAAAAGCAATTATCATCATTAATAAATTGAGAGAAAGGACTACCAATCCAGTTTGAGCAAAATACTCAACTAAATTTTCTCTCTCAGCTAAAATAGCTCCAATTAAAACTAAAACAAATAAAGCAGTTGAAAGTATTCTAGCAAACTTCTCAATTCTCTTCGTAAAAAAGGACAAGCTAGCTCTGAAAGTCATTCCAATTAAAACAGGCAATGTCACTATCAAAAACATACTTATAGCTATTCCTGTAAGTGAGATTGAGCCTAAAGAATTGTCAGAAATTAATCCCATTGATATACCCAAAACTATTGGCACAGAAATTACACTTAAAAGGCTCATTACGGCAGTTAAAGATATTGATAGAGCAACATCTCCTTTGGCAAAAGATGTAAGAATATTTGAAGTGACTCCACCCGGGGCAGCAGCAATTAATATTAAACCTATTGCTAATTCAGGTTGAAGCGGCCAAACCAAAACAATTACTAAAGCAACTATTGGAAGAAAAATTAGTTGGCTTATTAAACCTATAATAAAATTTTTAGGTGACTTTACTACTCTGGCAAAATCTGAAAATGTCAAACCCAAGCCTAGAGTGAACATAATAAAAGCTAAGGCTAAAGGTAGAATTACATCAGTTATGAAATTCATAGATAAATACTAACAAAAACTCAAAATAATCATATCTCATAACCAAGACTTTTTTCCTCTAAATCAATCAATTCCTCAGGATACCCCTCAGCTCTAAATGCTGTATTGTATTTATTTTCAAGCCTTTTTACGACCATTGAGGACCATGCACGATCACCAAAAGTCTTTCTTGCATCTTTAATAATATCAAGAATTAAAGGTGATATTTCTAATTCAATTCCAAGTTTTGAGGCGAGATCTTGAAAAAGTCCTACATCTTTCTCAACTAAGTCCATTGTAAAATTTATATTGTATGACCCGTTTAATATTACCTGACTCTCAGTTTCATGGACAAATGAGTTACCTGAAGAAGCTGCAATTCCCTTATATGTTTTGTTCAAATCAAGATTTGATTTACTAGCAATAGTCCAAGCTTCTCCTAATGCAACTAAGTGAACAGTAGCCAAATAATTAGTAATAACTTTAAGAATGGATGCACTTCCAAAGTCTCCCGTATATAAGATTTTTCTACCAAGACATTTTAATACTGGCATAGCTTTATCAAACCCCTCTCTACTTCCTCCAACAAAAATAGAAATATTACCAGTTGCAGCTCTATGACAACCTCCACTTACAGGGGCTTCCAAAGCTATTGCATTTTTTTGCTCAATTAATGAAGCATGTTTTTTTAGTTGTTCATCTTCAGTTGTGCTCATCTCAATCCAAATTTGATCTTTTTGTATAGTATCAATAATACCATCTTTGGACTCTAAAACTTCTGCACATATCTTGGGGGAGGGAAGACAAGTTATTAAAATATCAGAATTTATCGTAAGATCTTTTATTGATTTAGCTGTCTTAGCACCCTTTAATTTAAACTCATCCATTAATATGTGATTTTTATCTAAAACTGATATTTGAAAATTATTTTCAAGAAGATTATTTGCTAGTTTTCCACCCACATTACCCAGTCCAACAAAACCTATTTTCATCACTACCCCCTATGTTTAATAAAAATACTATTATTTTATTTTTCAATGTTAATATTAAATAATTCTTATAAAATTAGATAATGTCAATTTACCTTAGAACAGAAAAAATTATTTCAGATTGGACAGACTATAATGGTCATATGAATTTAGCCTTTTATATCCACTTATTCGATCAAGGATGGGATGTGCTGCTTGATAGATTTGAAATGGGAGGGGAGTCAGCCAAAAATGAGAAAAGATCAACATTTGCTGTCGAATCCCACACTAAATATATTCAAGAGGTTAAAGAGGGAGATGAAGTTGATATAAACTTACTATTCTTAGACCGTGATAAAAAAAGATTTGTATATCAATTGGAAATTGTAAGTAAAAGTGGGAATTTTAGAGCAGCTACATCTGAAGTTTGCTCTCTTTATGTTGACTTAAGTATTCGCAAAGTTATTGAAATGGAAGACTATAAATTAAAGTTAGTAGACGATTTCATCGCTGAAAATAAAAATCAATTTTCACCTATAGAATTTTACTTATTAGACAAATTAAAAAAGTAAATGAAAGTTGCTATTATTGGCTCGGGTATTGTGGGTCTCACAATTGCATATACCTCGAGTAAAGAAAATACCGATATAACTATTCTTGAGAAAGAGAAAGACTCACTATCACATGGAACTGGAAGAAATAGTGGTGTAATTCACTCTGGAATTTACTATCAACCTAAAACTTTAAGGTCAACTCTCTGCATCAGAGGTTCAAAGTTAATGAAAAAATTTATTAGTGAGAACAATCTTTATATCAATAATTGTGGAAAGCTATTACTTCCAAAAACAAAAAAAGATATCGAAACACTTAATTTATTGTATGAGAGATCAAAGGAGGTAGGAGTCGAAACAATCAAGTTAAATAGTTTCGATGAGATTTTAAAAATAGAGCCAAACTGTAATCCCTTATTTAATGAAGCTCTTTTTATCAAGGAAACAGCTATTGCTGATCCAAAAGAGGTATCAAACAAATTGATTGAAATTTTAAAAAAAAAAGGCGTGATAATTAAATACGATACAAAAGTGGACTCAATTTCATCTGATAATACGACTATTATATCAAATAATAAAATTCATAATTTCGATCTTATTATTAACTCTGCAGGTTTACACGCAGACTATGTGGCAAATAAATCAAATTTAAAAACTAGATACACATCTTTACCTTTTAAAGGTAAATATTGGAAAATTAGTTTTGGAGATAAAAATGAAATTCCACGTAGATTAATTTATCCAGTGCCAAATTTAGACCAACCTTTTTTAGGAGTCCATACTGTATACGATAAAGATGGAAACTTTTATTTAGGCCCTAGTAGCACTCCTGTATTTGGAAGAGAAGCCTATAGCCCTTTTAGAAAATTTAATTTTTTAGAGTTTTGTGCCTTAAGTTATAAATTCATTTTGAAAATAATTTTTAATGAGAATAAGCTTAGAAATTTAGCTATTAGTGAGTTTAAAAATCTATTTTTGTCTAGTGTCATGAAATCTTCTAATGTTTACTTTAAACATAAACCAGTAAAAATTGAATTAAGTAGTAAAGTGGGGATTAGATCTCAAATGTTTGATAAAAATAGTAAAAAACTATTTAATGATTTTGTAGTTATTAAGCAAAATAACATTATACACATTCTTAATGCTATATCTCCAGCATGGACATCTTCTTTTGCTATGGCCGAATTTATATGTGAAAAATATATTATAAAAAAATAGAAATAATAATGAAAGCGCCTAATTTTAAGTTGCCAAGCACATCTGGAATATTTCAACTAAGTGATTATTTAGGGAAAAACATAATTTTGTATTTTTACCCAAGAGACAATACAAAAGGATGTTCTTTAGAGGCAATTGAATTCAATAATTCTCTTAAAGCTATAAATAAATATAATTGCATTGTAGTAGGTGTTTCAAAAGACTCAATTGAAAGTCACCAAAAATTTAAAAAAAAAATAAATTAAAATTTGATTTATTATTTGATGAAAAAATAAAGGTCTTAAAAAAATACAAAGCTTGGGGACTTAAGAAATTTTTAGGAAAAGAATATTATGGTATAATTAGAACTACAGTATTAATTAATGAAAAAGGCAAAATTGTAAAAACTTGGAGTAATGTCAGAGTAAAAGATCATGTTAAAAATGTTATTAACGAACTATCTAATATTTAATTTAATCCAAAATACTTATTCACAAATTATAAACAGAAAAATTTATTTTTTTATCTTTTGTTATTGTCAAAAAAAATAATTTATTTTAAATTAATACTTGTAGAGGGTAGGAAACTTCCCAAAACAAAGAAAAGAGCCAAAGTAGTAGAGGCCTAGAGAAGGGAAACCGGAACTAAGTCGAGACAACTGAGGCTCTTTTCTCTTTTTTAGCCCAAGATTTAATTGTTGAATTTCTTACATTAAATAGTTTATCATTAATTGTGAAAAAAATTTTCAAATGCGCTTTCATTCTGGTTTTTGGTTTTAATTTAAACCTATTTTCTGGACCGTTTACGGATGAGTTTGCTAAGTGCATTGTGATGAAAACAACAACTCAAGAAAAAACTGATTTAGTAAGATGGATATATGTGACAATGTCATTTCACCCTCAACTGATGGATTTGTCTAATCTAACAGCTGATGATGTTGAAATGGTTAACATAAGAGTAGCTGACTACATGACCAATGTCTTTGCTTATAAGTGCAATGAAGAGTTAAATATGGCCATAGATTACGAGGGTGAAGAAAGTGTTTATTATGCATTTGAGCTCTTGGGAGAAATAGCAATGACAGAGTTAATGGAAGATCAAGGTGTTAGCGCTGCAAGTGAGCTATTTATTGATTATATAGATGTGTCAATTTTCGAACAAATACTAAACTACTAACTAATAAATCATTTTAAAGAAACTTAACTTATATGGTGCCGCCGAGAAGAATTGAACTTCCGACCCCACCCTTACCAAGGGTGTGCTCTACCACTGAGCTACGGCGGCATTTTTAGAATTATAGACTATTAATACATATTAAAAAACATTATCAAAAGACATCCAGCCGTCAGGTATTTAGAGATTTCATAAATAATTTTCAATTTACTATTATTTTGACTAACACGCCATGTAGCAAAAGTAATTGCCAAAAAAACAAATGATACAAACCACATTAAATTAGGATTTTTTATTAACTCAATGATAAATGACATTAATAATTCACAAGGTAAAACTTATCTACCAGATAGTTTATTAACAAGACTAATCCAATCATAAATACCCAATAAAGTTTTTTGTTGTTTCTAATAAAGGGTATCCCAATTGCACTGTATCTAAATAATTTATGAAGTCCCCACACAATTAAGGGGATTAAAAACAACCAAAAAATAATTTCCCAAATCATTTTCTAACTTTAATTATTTCTTTTTTAATAAGACTATCCTAATTTTAATATCTGAACCAAAATCTTTATTTTTTGGAAGATAATTTAAAGGTCTTGATATATAGATTGAGTTAAAATCAGTTAATTTTTCCAAGACACTATCAAATTTTAATTCTTTCCATAAATCTACTCTATGTGTAAATATAAAATAACCATTTTTTGAAAGATAATAAGAGACCAGTTTAAAAAGTAATTGATGATTATCACAATATGTCATTGCACCAATAAGACTTACTACGTTGTACTTATTTTTTATTTTGATTTTATTCTCAAAACTCTTTTTATAAAGATATCTATATTTTCCATTTCTTTTGGATATATCTAATATTTTTTTTGAAATATCTGAGCCATCACAAATACAATCAGGATAAGCTTTTAAAAATTTATCAACAAAAAGTCCTGTGCCACAAGCTAAATCTAAAATAAATTTTGGTTTTATTTTAATATACTTCTTTAAGATATTAACCGATTGTAATGGCGCTTTGTATTTCCATTGATACAATGTCTTATCATATGAACTAGACCAGTTGTCATAATAGGCTTCAACATCTTTTTTATTACCAATGCCTTTACGAAGAGATTTCATTTAAATTTAAAAGCTAGCTAATTTATTATCATTTACCAATTAATCTTCATCATATTGTAATTTTTGTAAAATGATGATATTTAAATTTTATGGATAATAATAAACCAAAACCTGATTGTGGTTGTTCTTGCTCATGCTGTTGCACATGTGGCGACGGCTGTTGTCAATAAATAATTTTAACAAGAACAATTATTCCTAAAATAAAACCGAATATTATGTCTACGTATTTTCCTTTTTTTCTGGCCATTAGATAAAAAGAAATTAAAGCTAGAGTAATTACTACAACACTCGATAAGTTTGTTACAAAAGAAGAGGGCTCCATTTATTATTCTTCCCATTTAAAACGATCAAAAGATTTAAAAATTTCAAATATTCCTTTTTCCCATTGTTTAGATATGTATTGATAATCGTCATCATTAATTTCAAGAGATTGTTGGTAAACTATTTCTGATAAATTATTTTTATATACAACTAAGTCGATTGGAGGACCAACAGATAAATCTGCTTTCATTGTACTGTCCATACTTATTAACGCACATCTTGCTGCATCTCCAAGATAAGTGTCTGACTTGACAACTCTGTCTAATATTGGCTTACCATACTTTATTTCTCCAATGACAAGGTAAGGTTTGAATTCACTTGATTTAATAAAGTTACCCTGTGGGTAAACCAAATACAATTCTGACTCTTGATCTTTTATATGTCCACCAACTATAAAAGTTGAACCTAATTCAATAGTTTCTTGATTAATACCATCTGGTGAGGAGTGTTTAACATTTAATCTCCCAATGTATTTTGCGATTTCATTTAAATTAAATAAATTATTTAAGTTATTCCCATTTTTATGGTCTTCTAAATCTTTAGTAATCGAGTTGAAGACTGCTTGAGAAGTAGCCAAATTTCCAGAAGTTAAAATTATTATATTTCTATCAATGCCCTTGTGGACATACATTTTAGAATAAGAGTTAAAGTTATCTAGACCTGCATTTGTCCTTCTGTCAGATGCAAATACCATCCCCTCATTTACTTTTATTCCTACACAATAAGTCACATTTTAATTAAATAGCTAATTTTTTAAAAATACAAACGATTATTTACATACCTTCAATCTAAACTATGCATAACTACTAATACTCATTTATAGTATTTTTAAACAGTGAGCATAAATTGGAAAAATTACAATTCAAAAAATAGCTATGATGAGTATTTAACCCCTGAAAAAAGTCTTAGAAAAGAAGCTAAAGTAATTTCAAAAATATTAAATAGTTACTCAATCGAAGATTTAGAGAGAATTGAACAAAATTGTCAAAGCACAATAAGTTCTCGTGGTATTAATTTTAAAGTTTACTCAGCAGATAAAAAAGCTGCAGAAGAAAAAAAATGGCCATTAGATATCATTCCAAGGATTATTCTTAAATCCCAATGGCTTAAGGTGAGAAAAGGATTAATACAAAGGTGTAAAGCATTAAATCTTTTTATAAATGATGTCTATAACCAAAAAAAAATATTTAAAGACAACATTGTTCCAAAAGAATTAGTATTTAAATCTCAAAATTATTTAAAACAATGTGAGGGTTTTCATCCAAAAAAAAAAATTTGGTCTCATATTTCAGGAATAGATTTAATTAGAAATATTGATGGAAAATTTTTAGTATTAGAAGATAACCTTCGTGTCCCTTCAGGTGTTTCATATATGCTTGAAAATAGAATGGTAATGGGGGAGGTGTTTCCTGAATTATTTACGCGCTATAGAGTTTCACCGATCAATCACTATTGTAATAGACTCTATCATTGTATGTTAGATGCAATACCTTATAAAAAAAATAACCCAACAATGGTTGTGTTAACGCCAGGAATTTATAACTCGGCTTACTTTGAACATTCATTTTTAGCGCAGCAAATGGGAATTGCTCTTGTAGAGGGAAAAGATCTTTATGTGGAAAATGACAAAGTTTACGTTAAGACAGTCAAAGGGGGTTTGAGAGTTGATTGTATATATAGAAGGATTGATGATACTTTTTTAGATCCCAAAACTTTTTTTAAAGGATCTTTATTAGGTGTAGCAGGTTTATACAAATCTTACAGAAAAGGCAATGTTGGACTTCTAAATGCGCCTGGAAGTGGCGTAGCAGATGATAAGGTTATCTACTCATATGTTCCTAAAATAATTAAATATTATTTAGATGAAGAGCCTAAATTGGACCAAGTAGAGACATATTTATGTCACAATAAATCTGAGAGAGATCACGTAATATCCAATATTTCAAAAATGATAGTAAAACCAGCTGATGGCTCTGGTGGTTATGGAATTATAGTAGGGCCTAAATCCTCTAAATCTGAGAGAGAGGCATATGTTAGAAAGATTTTACATAACCCAAGAAACTTTATTGCTCAACCTTTAGAAATATTATCGACTACACCAACCTTGCAGGGGAATTTAATTGAACCTCGACATCAAGATTTACGACCATTTATTCTTTCTGGAAGGGAGACATATGTAACTATGGGTGGTTTGACGAGAGTTGCCCTAAAAAAGGGAAGCACAATAGTTAATAGTTCACAGGGCGGAGGCTCAAAAGACACAATGATTGTAGAAGATTAAATTTTATATCTTTTGCTTCACAACTATTGTCTGATTTAAATTTTTAACCTCTAATAATTCCTCATCCCCATTTGTCCATTTAATTTTAATTTGAAACTCATTTTCATTATCTCTAATTCCATAGTGAGCAACAGGCTCCATTTGACATAGATAACCTGATCCGGCATCGATTGTTTTAGAATGAGTTCTTTCATTTGTGTATAAAGTTACAGTAGCTCCTCTTGCTGGTGCCCCATGGATATTTAAAGGCCTAACCCTTAAAAAAGATCTTTGCTCATTATTATGATATTTAAATAGAGTCAACGGCTGAGCACCAGACTCACCATGAGATAAAAGAAGCTCTAACACTCCATCATTATCAATGTCTGCAACTGCAGCTCCCGTTCCAAGACCATTTGGCTCTAGAGCTTGCTCTAGTTTAATTTCTTCAAAAACACCATTTTCAATTATTTTATAAAGTCTATTTGGCTCACCTATATTATTCAGAAACACCTCATCGTAACCATCATTATCAAAATCTGCTGAGATCACTGTTCTAATCATTGATGGCTCGTCAAAAGTAGACTTAGCAATGTTTTTAAATTTATCGTTGTCTAAAACGTAGGCTCTATTAAAACCTTCCCAATTACCGTTTAGAATATCAAGTCTTCCTCGATAAAGTATATCAGATAATGCTGTACCTCTTCCATTTTGATAAATATCTTTAACATTCATTTGACTGGCGACATCTGAATACTTTCCATTTTGATTAAAATAGAGAAAATTTGGGCCTCTTTCATTAGCTGCAAACACATCTATTTGATCAGATAAGATATGACCTGCAACTACAGCTCTACCTCCTGTAACTTTATCAAGTCCCAGACTTGCAGCTAGATCTACAACTCTATTATCGATAAATTCATAAAATCTTGTTGGACCACCATAATTAGCAACATAAATACCATAATTCCCATTACCTTCTCTGTCGACACAAACAACTGATCTTCCTGCTGTTAAATTTAATTCACTTTGATTTATTTTTTTTTCAAATAAGTCTTCTATTAAATTATGCGAATTTATTAAAAGCCTGTCCGAGTATCTTTTCATCCCACTGTAGGTATCGGTGTTAAGAAAATAAATTTCCTCAAGACCATCTTTATCAATATCGCATGCCGCAACTCCAATTGTCGATCTTTCTGGGTCAGAAAAAATATTATCAGTAATTTTATTTTCAAATCTTTCACCATTAAAGCCTAAAGCTAAATTACTAAATCTAAATCCGGTAACTATAAATTCATCATTACCATCATTATCAAAATCAGTTACAGCCACCCCGTAACTTAGTCTGGGACTTTGATCAGGCAATAAATGACTGATATTTTTGAAATAGCTTTTTTCTGCAAATACGCTCATAGAATAAAAAATAAATAAAAGTAAAAACGGAAATTTATAAAATTTCATATACTTGATACTATTTTTTTGATGATCTAGATTTAGATATGATTGGTACCACTATTTAGTGTATACAAAATTTCTCATTTTTATTAAAAATAATATCATTTTAGCTGTAATCACTATCTTACTTGTATTGATTGCGAATAAAAATTCTTACTCAAGTGAAAATACAAAAGATGAAGCTTACTACTATGATACTCTTGCCGAAAATTGGATTTATATATTTCCAGATGGAAATAGGAATGCCGCAGGACCGAAGTTTTTTAAATATCTTATAGATCAAGACCTAAGTTTTGAGGATTTTGTTGAATACAATAAAAGATATTGCCCAGTGTCCGGATCATTGATAGCGCCTGGATCTGAGCCAGCATTTATAAGTATGAACGAGGTTGACTCAGATAATAAAGTGTGTGGAGATATGTATCGTTGTTGTTGGCCTTGTGTATGTGACTCAATGAAATATGCAAAAGCTATGGAGATATCACATAAATTTCAAGGCATTGAAGAAAGATTTACTGTTATGACTATTGATAATCCATGCAATAAAAAAGATTTTCCACTAGAGGTAAACAGGGATTATTTTTGTAATGGTGATCAAATGAATGAAAACCAAGTTTATATTTTAGATCAAAAAATGGTCATTGGTTACTTACACAACCCAACAAGCTGTAATAGCAGTGATCTTTTAGCTATAAATAATCATCCTGTCGTTGGTGAACAATGTAAAATAAGAAATTCTACTAATGAAGATGAACTTATTTCTGGTATGGGAGATATATTTATTAAACTATCGAAATAAATTTAAATTATTAGTTTAGTACTTGGACTTAATCCCTGGGCATTCATCCATAAGATCGTACATAGCATTTTCAAATCTTGAGATGTCAACTAATATTGGAAAAAACATTGTTGTACTTGGCCCAGGTTCTATACCAAAAATCCAAAGACCTTCTGTAGCATCCTCACCATAAGCATCATATGCATATACCTCCTGAACACCAACTTCGCCATTTAGAAGAAAATACTCTCTGCCATCCTCACCTATTTGACTTGCTGCTGAATTCCATAATGCTTTATTAAAATCATATATTGCAATAAGGTTCATATCCCCAAATGGCTGGACATAGGTTGCAACACATCCATCAATTTCATATTCATTTGTAATAGCGCCCCATCCACTATCACCACCAATCATAAAACCGAGGGCATCATGAACTACATCCTCGTTTACTCTAGAGAAAGCAGAGCTAAAACTAAAAAACAAAAAAGCAAAAAAGACAAATATTTTATTAAACATAATATTTAATCAATAATAATATAATCTCCATAAAGTATAGTATTACTTCCCTCTAATCTATGCTTTTTAATTAATTTTACAGATTTATATTTTTTGCGTAATTTTTTTAATTCTAAGGAGGCCTCTTTTCTATATTTTTTGTTTTTCCACCATGATGAATTACCGATTTCTAAAGTAATTATTTTCTTCATTAAAAAACAATAAATATTAAAAAAACATATCTAGATATCTTTGAAATACTTACTAATGTCAAAAAAGTTAAAAACCTTACTCTCAAAACCCCAGCTATAATTGTCAGGGGGTCACCAATAATTGGTACCCAGGCCAGTAGTAAAGACCAAATACCGTATTTTTTGAAATAAATTTCACTTCTATTTATTTGCGTCTCACTTGCGGGAAACCACTTTTTATCTTTAAAAATTAATATTTTTTTTCCTAAATACCAATTAACTGATGAACCAAGAACATTTCCAAAACTTGCAACTAACAAAAGTAAAAATTTATCAAATGAACCTGTTAATAGCATTGTTGATAAAACTAACTCGGAAGATAGGGGAAGTATAGTAGCTGCGAGAAAACTAATAAGGACAAGTTGGAAGTATGAGATGAATATTATCAAATCAATATTACTTAAATGTAGGTTTCAGCCTTTAAAATATCTAATATTAACATAAACGTAAAATAACCTGCATTTATAAATACAATAAAACTAAACATATAAATAATTTCCTTAGAGACGTTTTCACTTACAAAATTAGGAAAAAAATACTTTCCAAGAAGAAAACTTATTTCCGAATATATTACTGTTATTGTAGCAGCAATAAAAAGAACATAAGTAAATTTTCCAAAAAAATTTACAATTAGTAAGCTAGCAAAAGTAATTAATAATAGGAAAAGAGAGGAATATATTGACAAATTTGAAAATGTTAATTTTTGTTTATAAATTTTTCTTGTTAGGAGTAGTAAAAAAAAAATTATTGTTAATATTGAAGAAACTAAAAAAACCTTAGTATTATAAAGAGAGTCTGAAAAAAAAATGTCCAAAAATTATTTTTTTCTAATTTTTCTGATAGTCATCACTGAAAGGAACAGTACAAAAAATATTAAAGCAAACGCTCCAATTAAAAATATCCATTTCATACGTTAATTATACAAATTTTGCTTTAAGTTGGAAGTTATGATCTCAAAACCTTAAGGTTTTTATTAGCAATTATTAATCCATATTTATCTTTGGAAAAAATTAATTTATCTTCAATATTTTCACCAATGTCTAGAATTACCTCTGATAAGGGGTTTAAAACTTCATCTTGCAGTAATCTTTTCAAAGGTCTGGCTCCAAATAATGGATCAAAACCTTTTTCTTTCAAATAATTAAAGGCTTCATCAGTAAAACCAATTGAAATACCTTTTGAAGAGACTCTTTTTTCAATAAGTTGAATTTGATTATTTAAAATCGCACTAATATTTTCTTTTGATAATTTGTTAAACAAAATTATGTCATCAATTCTATTCAAAAACTCTAATCGAAAATGATTTTTTAGCTCTTCAAGAGCAAGGTTTTTTTTTGTCGTATAGTCAAAATTATCATCAACAGGGATTTGCGAGCCAATGTTAGAGGTCATGATGATAAGAGTATTTTTAAAATTCACTATTTTTCCTTTAGAATCTGTTAACCTACCATCATCTAAAATTTGTAGGAGAATATTAAATACATCGGGATGAGCTTTTTCAATTTCATCAAACAAAATAACCTGATACGGGCGTCTACGCACAGAGTCAGTTAATTTCCCACCATCATCGTAACCGATATAACCAGGCGGAGATCCAATAAGCTTACTTACTGAGTGTTTTTCCATGTACTCAGACATATCTAGTCTTAGCATTTGCTTTTCGTTATCAAAAACATACTCTGCTAGTGCTTTTGATAATTCAGTTTTTCCTACACCAGTTGGGCCTAAAAAAAGGAAGGACCCCAAAGGTTTATCAGGATCTTGAAGACCTGCTTTTGAAATTTTAATTGCCTTAGATACTTTCTCAATAGCATCTTGTTGGCCAATAACTCTTTTTTCTAACAGTTTTTCTATGTTTATTAACTTATCTTTTTCGCCTCCGATAAGTTTTTCTAAAGGTATACCTGTCCACTTTGATACCACACTTGCAATATCTTCAGCATTAATCACTTCATTAATTATTGTAGCCTGCTCTTTTTTATTCAATTCGTTCATTTAAATTTCTTTTTGTATCTAGTATCTTTTTTTCTGACTCCCAAGTGCTATTGAGTATGTTTAGTTTTTCTTGAATATCTGATATTTGACTTTCAATTTTTTCATTTTTTTTCTCATCTTTTTCATTATCTTTTGAAAGGACGTTTTTTTCCATCTGCAGTTTAATAAGATCTCTGTCAAGCTGGTCTATTTCCTCAGGTTTACTGTCAATTTCCATTTTAACTTTACTCGCAGCCTCATCCATTAAATCAATCGCTTTATCAGGCAAAAAACGATCAGTTATATATCGATCAGATAATTGAACTGATGATAAAATAGCCTCATCACTAATTCTTATTCCATGATGGATTTCATATTTTTCTTTTAGACCTCTTAAAATAGCAACAGCATCCGTTGAAGAGGGCTCATTAACAAAAACTGGTTGAAAACGTCTAGTTAAAGCTGCATCTTTCTCAAAATATTTTTTATACTCATCTAAAGTTGTTGCACCAACGCAATGTAATTCACCTCTAGCTAATGCTGGCTTTAACATGTTGGATGCATCCATCGCTCCATCTGTCTTTCCAGCACCAACAAGCGTATGAATTTCGTCTATAAATAAAATAATTGAATCATTTTGTTTATGAATTTCTTTTAAAACGTTTTGAAGTCTTTCTTCAAATTCTCCACGATACTTGGCACCAGCAAGCAATAATCCAAGATCAAGAATACGAATAACTTTATTTTCTAATGAGCGTGGAACATCTTTATTTGCTATTCTTTGTGCTAAACCCTCTATCAATGCAGTTTTACCTACACCAGGGTCTCCAATTAATATTGGATTATTTTTAGTTCTCCTTGATAAAACTTGAATAGTTCTTCTAATTTCCTCATCTCTTCCAATAACCGGATCTAACTCTCTTTTTTGCGCCTTTTGAGTAACATTGATTGTATACTTTTCTAAAGCGTTAAAATTATCATCAGAATTTTCGCTTTCAGATTTTCCGTCTTTTCTAAACTCTTGAATTTTTGTTTTGACTAATTCAAGACTCAGACCATTTTTTTTTAATATTTTTTCAATTTGGTCATCTGATTTTATACAACTTAAAAATAAAGAGTCGATCGATACAAAACTATCTTGATTAGACTTTGCAATTTTTTCTGCATCTTCAAAAAGACTCAATAATTTAGGATCAGCATAAATTTGACTACTGTTTGAGTTATTTACTG
>CABYTH010000003.1:0-55989 GCA_902521835.1 uncultured Alphaproteobacteria bacterium | reverse complement strand
GATAAGGGCACATCCATTAAATGCAAGTCTTTAGTGATTGCAGCGGGCGCTGGTAGTTTTGTTCCAAGAAAGCTTCCTGCAGAGGGCTCTCAGGAGCTAGAAAATAAAAATATTTTTTACTCTGTTAAAAAAAGATCTGATTTTCAAGATAAGAATATTTTAATAATTGGCGGTGGTGACTCTGCGCTTGATTATGTTATGGGATTTCAAGGAATAGCCAAAAAAGTTTCTTTGGTCCACAGAAGAAAAGAATTTAAAGGAGTTCAAGACTCTGTAAATAAAGTTATGTCTTTAGTTGATAAAGGCGATGTTAACTTCAACATGGGAAGTTTAAAAAAGGTTGAAAAAAATGATAACGGTAAAGTCTTAGTGACACTTGATGATGAGACAACACTAAGTGATATTGACGCAATTTTTCCGTTTTTTGGATTAAAAATAGAGTTAGGCCCAATAGCAGATTGGGGCTTAAATTTAGAAAAAAATTTAATATCAGTGAATACTGAGAATTTTGAAACTTCTGTTCCAAGAGTTTTTGCTGTTGGAGATATTTGTATTTACCCTGGTAAATTAAAGTTAATTTTAAGTGGCTTTCATGAAGCAGCTCTTGCAGCAAAAAAAATGTTTGAATATTGCCATAGTGATAAAAAATATGTGTTTAGATACACTACTTCTTCTAGTGACTTACAAAAAAAACTTGGCGTAAAATAACTAAGATAAATGCTTATAAACAGTCGTTCTCGAGATATTTAAAGTTCTTGAAACACTGCTAACTTTTTCGCCAGTTTGCTTATATGTTTTTTGAATAAGGATACACTGCTTTTCTTTAATTGCAGATCCTTCGCAATTAACACAAGGCTTATATGGCTGTTTTAAATTATTATTTACCCTATTAGAATTTAATACTTGCCTTTGAAATAGCTTTATAAAAAGACTTGAGCCCAACCAATCTTTTACTTTTAAAACTTTATCTAAATTTAAATCATAAGCAATTTTATGATAAGGAGTAGTAAAGATATTAAAAAAATCATTAGTTGTATCTTTAAAAATACCACTTAGCATAACTCTTGCGTTAGAATTTACTCCTTCTATTTCTCCATCATCATTAATAGCAATCAAACCTATACTATTTGTATTCAGGTATTCGCTTCTTGGGTGAAAAGAGTAAATGTTAGTGTGCTGAAATGAATTTAAAAATAATTTCTGTTCTACAGATTTTGCAGATAGTTTAACAAGAGCCAAAGTATGATCTTGTCTAGATGATGTGTCAGTTGAAGCGTCTATAATACCAACAATATTTTGGTTATGGTCAAAAATTGGACTTGCAAAACAGGAAAGGTGACAATGTTCATTAAAAAAATGCTCACCTCCAGCAACTATTGACGCAGACTTTGTTTTAAGTGTTAATCCTAATCCATTCGTTCCTCTATGCTCTTCTTTCCAAACTGAGCCGGGTATAACAACCTTTCTTGCTTTACTATTATAAAATTCATTATCATAGAGTGTGTCGAGAACAACTCCCTCGTTGTTCGCAAAAGCAACCATAAAGTTTGTTCCAGCAATTTGAGAATGAAGAAGTTCTAATTCTGGTAAAATAAAACCTCTGATATCATTATACTCATCTTGGAGTTCATTTAATTTTGATGCACTTATTACACTTTCAATAGAGTTTCTCTCAGGACTTAAACCATTTTCAAAACATCTAATCCAACTATCAACAATTTTTTTATCTGTAAAATTTAAGGATATGTTTCTATCCTTTTCCAAAAGACGAGTCCTTTCAATTAACTGTCTGTAAGATTGCATTTTTGAAAATTAGCAATTTCATAAAATTATTACAACTTCTAAGATTGTTCAAAAAATGAACAATTTTTTGATTTTTTTCTGTTAAACAAGAGTATGCATCAATTTTGAACATTGGATCTGTGGACTTTTTATAGTTAAATAAATGTAATTTTGGGAGGAATTGATGAAAGCACAAGTATTACATAGCTATGACCCTGAGATGAAACAGGATGTTTGGGTAAAGGAAGAGGAAGTTCCAAACCCAAAACTTGAAAAGGCATCTGACGTCATTGTTAAAATTGGAGCAGCAGGCGTCTGCAGAACAGATTTACATGTCATCGAAGGTGAGTGGAGACATATCCAGGACCCTGATGATAAACTTTTACCATGTGTAATGGGTCACGAAAATGCTGGATGGATTGAGGAAGTTGGAAGTGATGTAGAGGGATTTAAAAAAGGTGACTCAGTTATTCTCCATCCAATTATCTCTGGAACCAATGGCACTTGTTTAAGTTGTAGAAAAGGTTTAGACACTCACGCCGAGAACGGAATTTTTCCAGGATTAAATGTTAAAGAAGGTGGATACTCTGAATTATTAAAAACAAGTGTAAGAAATCTTATCAAGATTCCGAACACATTAACCCCTAAGGATGTTGCACCATTTTCTGATGCGGGTTTAACCGCATATCGTGTTGCAAAAAAAGCAACAAGACATCTTTTACCAGGTGAGAACTGTGTAGTAATAGGTGCAGGTGGTTTAGGTCACATAGCTATCCAATGTTTAAAAGCAATGTGTGCTGCAAATATAATTATTGTAGAAAAATCTGAAACTGCACTTAAGCATGCTATGCCTCTTGGTGGAGATCATGGTGTTTTAATTGATGGCAATGAAGTAGAGAGAGTTATGGAGTTAACCAAAGGTCTTGGTGCTGAGGCAGTCATCGATATGGTGGGAGAAAAAGGTTCAACTTCAATGGGTCTTAGTATGACAAAAAACACTGGGTCTTATTATATAGTTGGTTACGGAGAAGATATTAAAATCAAATCCGTTGATATGATTATTTCTGAGAGAAATATCATAGGAAATTTAATTGGTACATGGTCCGAACTTTATGAGCTAATGGAATTAGCAAATAAAGATCTAGTAAGGTTATCCATGCAGGAGTACAAGCTTAGTGAAGCCAATAAAGCTCTACATGATCTTAATAGCGGTCTTGTAAAAGGAAGAGCGGTTTTAGTACCATAAAAAGTTTGTTATCAGATTTAGTTCTGAGCAAAAAACGAAGTATTAAGGGAGGGAAATATATGAAACTTAAAACTTTGATAAGCGCCTTGGCGTCTGTCCTCTTGATAGGCAGCCAAGTTGCACATGCAGACAAGTGGGGAGATCAATTTCCACACATCGCTGCTACAGGAGATATTCCTGGAATGTGTTCTTATGAGTCTATGTCTCAAAAAGACTATAGTGGAAGAACACTTACTATAAATACACACGCTATCCCTGTTATGGGAGAGCCAACCGCTCTTCACGCTGAGCAGTTTGAAAAATTAACAGGTGCTAAAGTAGAAGTAACACATACTCCTGCTGGTGACCTTTACTCAAAGGCAATGGTTCCTTTCCAAGCTGGTCAGGCCCCATATGATATCGTCTTTGGTTTTTCAAACTTTATCAATGACTGGAAAAGATATTTAGCGCCTGTGCCACAAGAATATGTGGACCAAATGGATGGTGTATCAGCCTCACACAAGGCTATCGCTTCATGGGACGGTGTTATGTATCAGTATCCTGTTGATGGTGATAGACACTATTTAAAATATAGAAAAGACGTCATCGATAATCCTGAGATGCAAGCTAAGTATAAAGCTGATACAGGTAAGGAATTAAAAGTTCCAACAACTTGGAAAGAGTACGGAGAAATGGCTTCTTACTTTAATGGTTGGGACTGGGATGGTGACGGAGAGTTAGAATATGGTTCTGCTGAGGTTATGAAAAAAGATGACCTTATGTATGCTGCTTTCTATTCTCGTTCAGTTGCTTACGCCAAAAATGAGAGTACCCCAGGAGGTTTCTTCTTTGATTTAGAAACTATGGAACCATTAATTAATAACCCTGGATTTGTTGAAGCTCTTACAGATTGGGTTGATGCAGTTAACTATGTACCACCTGGTGGAATTAACTTTGGTCTTGGAGATGAAATTAACTCTTTTGGTGGAGGCCAGACCTTGTTTAGTTTCTCATGGGACGATGCTTTTGTAGCAGCAATGCAACCAGATAGTCCAATTGCAAACCAAGTTGGTGCCGCACAACTTCCTGGTGCCGATAAAGTATGGAATAGAGACAATGGAATGTGGGATGCTAAATACAATCAAGCTCCTTTCTTCGTTTGGGGATGGGCAGTTGGTGTAGCAGGAAAGTCAGAAAATAAAGATGTCGCTTTTGATTATCTTTGCTTCTTTGCAAATGGCGCTAACCACCAAGCAGATATCGGAATTGGTCGATTTGGTGTGAACCCATTTATGGAAGAGGACTTTAAAGCTGATGTTTGGACACAAATTGGTTGGGATGCAGACATTGCTCAATCATATGTCGACACACTTGCTGATATGGAAAAAAGCACTAACAGAGTATTTCCATTAAGAGTTCCTGGTACTTTTGAGTTCAACAGTGCGTTAGCAACTGGAACGGCAAAAGCTTTAGCAGGACAATTATCTCCTCAAGAGGCACTTGACGAGGTTTATGCTGAGTGGGTATCAATTCTCGATAGAGTTGGTGCTGATAACGTTAGAGATGCATACGCTGTTGGTGTCAAAATGGAAGATAACGAATTATAAATTATTAATTTGATTTAACTTAGTGATCGCTCATAATACTGAGCGATCACCCCAAAGATTAATTTTATAAAATATTTATTACTGAATGAACTTTAAACATAAATATGTATTTTTACTTCCCGGTTTAATAGTTTTAATTGGTATACTAATTTTTCCAATAATTTTTACTGTAAGATTGAGTTTATCAGGATGGAATAGTTTTAACCCTGGATTAGATTTTATAGGTCTTAAAAATTATATTCGATTATTTACTGATGACCCACGTTTTTGGCAGTCATTTTTTAGATTAAGTTTTTTAGCAATAACTACAGTTTTTCTTCAATATATAATTGGGTTTGCTTTGGCTCATATGGTCTGGAAGGACATTAAGTTTAAAAGATTTTTTAGAGTATTGTTTCTCATTCCTATGATGACTACTCCAGTAATTATGACTGTTATTTGGAGAACTTTTTTTCATGAGTCACTAGGGCCTTTAAATGATTTTCTGAGTATTTTTGGAGTACAACCCCCATGGTTATCTAGTCCTGGTTTAGCAAAAGTTTCCATTATTGTAGTAGAAGTTTGGCAGTGGACATCGTTTATGTTCCTATTAATGTTGGCTGGACTTTTAAGTTTACCTAAAGAGCCTTTTTTAGCAGCAGCTGTTGATGGTGCCTCCCCATTTAAAAAATTTATATATGTCACTTTTCCCTTGATGGCACCCATATCTATTGGTGCAATAATAATTAGACTTATTGAAGCTTCTAAAATTATGGATACAGTTTTTGTTTTGACAAGTGGTGGTCCGGGCACGTCTACGGAAACATCTAGCTTTTTCATTTTCATAAAAGGGCTTCGCGAATTCCAAATGGGATACGCCGCAACCGCCTCATTTACGTACCTTATTATCATGATCATAAGTTTGACAATTATTGTAAAAGTCTTAACGAAGGTTTTGATGAGAGAATAAAATGCCTAAATTATATACATTTTTGAAATATTTCTTTGTTGTAATATGGGCTTGCTTTGTTATTGCTCCTTTTCTTTGGGCCATATCAACCTCTTTTAAGGATTTTAATTCAGTAACAGGTGGAGCGACATATATCCCTTGGTTGCAGTTTGAACCAACGTTAGATGGATGGAGTGTTTTATTTAAGCCCGGTTCCCAAGGTGGAATAAATATTATCGGACCATATTTCAATAGTATTTTTGTTACACTAACAGCAAGTTTGATCAGCATTGTTTTAGGCACATTAGCTGCATACGCTTTATCTCGTTACACTTTCAAAGCTGGAATTGTTAAAAATAATGATATTACATTCTTTTTTATATCCCAAAGAATTATGCCACCTGTTGTATTGTCAATTCCTTTTTTTATTTTTTTAAGTTCTTTAGGGCTTCTAGATAGTCTCGCTGGTTTAATTCTAGTTTATATTGTTTTATTAATGCCCATTGCTGTTTGGATTATGGTTGATTTTTTTAATCGTGTTCCAAGAGAAATTGATGAAACAGCTTTAATTGATGGATGCAACCCATTTCAAGCTTTTTTTAAAGTCGTTCTTCCTAATTCAGTTCCGGGTATGTTAGTAGCAGGTTTGTTTTGTATCATATTTGGTTGGATTGATTTTTTCTTTGCTTTTATATTAACCTTTACAAAAGTACAGTTGTTGCCAGTTAAAATTGTAGCACTAAATTCTTCAATTACACCTTGGTGGAGTTTATCTGCAGCAGCACTTGTATCTGTTGCACCATTAATTATTGTTGCATTTATTGTAGAGCGTTATTTATCAAAGGGCAATTTATCTGGAGCTTTAAAATAATGTCTTTAATGCTCAATCATATTTCTTTTAAACCAACAGAGGAATATCATTTAAATGATATTAGTTTGAGATTTGACTCAGGAAAAATGTACACGATATTAGGTAGAACTTTATCAGGTAAAACCACACTTTTGAAAACTATTGCTGGTCTTCAAACACCTGACTCGGGATCTATAAATTTTGAAGATACAGATTTTTTATCAATTCCTGTTTGGAAAAGAAATGTAGCCATGGTTTACCAACAATTTATAAATTATCCGCATTTAAATGTCAGAGATAACGTCGCTTTTCCACTAAAACAAAGGAAAATGAATGAAAATCTAATTGAAAAAGAAGTTCAAGAAGCAATGGAAAAAGTTGGTTTAATCGGTTTTGAGTCAAGAAAAATTCAAGAACTATCTGGTGGACAACAACAAAGAGTAGCTCTCGCAAGGTCTTTAGCAAAAAAAGCTAAAATACTTTTATTAGACGAACCTCTCGTGAACCTTGATTACAAATTGAGAGAAGGCCTTAGAGAAGAATTTAAAAAACTTTTTAATGTATCTGACGAGTCAAACTCAATTTTAATCTATGCTAGCACCGATCCTTTGGAGGCTATGCAACTCAACGGTGATATTATTGTAATTGATGAAGGTAAAATTCTTCAGACAGGTACAGCTAAAGATGTATTTGAAAATCCTGCAACTGCTAAAGTTGCTGAAATTACTAATGACCCTGCAATGAATATCAATAAATGTCTTATACAAGATAATTCTTTGATTATGAATGATAGCGTTCAAATCCAAATTCCTGATGAACTCAAGACTGTACCTAACGGAAAGTATTTAGTGGGCATTAGAGCCACAGATATATATCTTGATGATCAAGGTTTTGCTTTTGATGTAGAAATTTCTGAAATATCAGGTTCAGAGACTTTCCTTCACTTACGTAATAATAATTTAAAATGTGTTGCCACAATTGAAGAAGTAAAAACATATAACACAAATGAGGTTGTAAAAATTAATTTTGATAAATCAAAAATTTATTTGTTTGAGGAGTCAGGGGATCTTCGACACTCTCCCTATCAACAATAATGGCTAAAATAATTTTAGAAAACATTGCACACACATATGAGCCCAATGCAAGTAACCCAATATTTGCTTTGAAAGAAATGTCTCTTTCTTGGGCAGATGGTGGACGTTATGCACTACTTGGTCCCTCAGGTTGTGGAAAGACAACAATGTTAAATATTATGAGTGGTTTAGTGAACCCATCTCATGGAAAAGTATTTTTCGATGAAAGAGAAGTAACATCAATGATTACTGAAGAAAGAAACATCGCCCAAGTGTTTCAATTCCCCGTAATTTATGGAACAATGACAGTATTCGAAAATCTTGCTTTTCCCTTAAAATGCCGACAATTTCCTGAGGATCAAATAGAAAGGAAAGTCAAAGAGGTCGCAGAAATACTGAATTTACAAGATTATTTGAATAATCGAGCAAAAGGATTAACAGCAGATCAAAAGCAATTGATTTCTCTTGGAAGAGGTTTAGTTCGGGAGGATGTAGCTGCTATATTAATGGATGAACCACTGACGGTTATTGATCCTGACTTAAAATTTCGTCTCAGAAGAAAATTAAAAGAAATAAATGACAAGTATAATACAACATTGATATATGTAACTCATGATCAGAATGAGGCTATGACATTTGCAGATAATATTATAGTTATGGATCAAGGTGAAGTTGTGCAGGCAGGATCACCAAAGGATCTTTTTGAGAGACCTCAAACAACATTTGTTGGTTATTTTATTGGTTCACCTGCAATGAATTTATATGAATGCTCCGCAAGTTCCAAAAACGAAATTAGTATAGGGACTAATTCATTCAAAGTTCAAACAAATATTAACGATTCTAATTCGGAAAATCTAAAACTAGGAATCCGTTCTGAGTATATTACAGTTGAAAATGAACATAGTGATAATTCATTAGAAGCAGACGTAATCGAAGTCGAAGATTTTGGAAATTATAAACTTGTTACAGCATCTTTTGACTCATTTAAAATAAAAGCAAAAGTTAAAAGAGAATTAGACATACCTTCAGAAAAAGTTATTCTAAAATTACCAGCAGAACATTGCTGCATATATGAAGATAATAAACTCATTTAAAAAAACTTTTTTATTTACATTTTGTCTATTATTTTTTAGTGCACATACGCATTCTATAACTTTAGATAAAACACCAGTTTCTTTAAACAATCCTTGGGGAATGAGCTGGGCCGACGATCAATTATTGATCACGCAAAAATCAGGTGAAATTTTTCTTGTTAACACAAATGATTATACAAAAATAAAAATTGATCATAAAATTCCCTTTGTTCAACATGGACAAGGAGGACTTCTAGATATAGTAATTGATAAAAATATTGTATGGGTCACTGGTTCCATTAAAAAAAATGGTAAATACACTACTGCTATTTATCGCGCAGAGCTTAAAAACAATATCCTCATAAATGAAAAACTTATTTATGAAGCACTTCCATACTTTAGTAATGGTAAGCATTTTGGTTCTCGAATAGAAATTCTTGACGATTATCTTTATGCTAGTATCGGGGAAAGAGGTAAGGGTATGATTGCCCAAGATTTTTCAAACTCTATTGGTTCTATAATCAGAATTCACAAAAATGGCGAAATTCCTGATGATAATCCTTTCATTTCAGGCAATAACTGGTTACCTGAGTTATACCAAATTGGTATAAGAAACCCTCAAGGGATGACATTGGATCCTCAAACAAATTCAATTTATATATCTAATCATGGACCTAAAGGTGGCGACTTCATAGGAAAAGTTGTAAGTGGATCTAATTATGGTTGGAAAAAAATAGGTTGGGGTGGAACCAATTACTCAGGGACTAAAATAGGTGACGGTAATGCGTGGGAGCCTGGATTTATAAAACCTGATTTTATTTGGGTGCCATCAATAGCAGTTAGTGGTATTAAGTTTTATCATGGAGATGCCTTTCCAGAGTGGAAAAATTCACTCTTAGTATCTTCACTAAAATATCAATACCTTTCTGTTTTACACAGAAAAGATAATAAATTTGTTAAAGAGGAGATAATTTTTAAAGATAAAATTGGAAGAGTAAGAGATGTAGAGATAGATCAACTAGGCAATATATATGTTATTGCAGATGAAAGGGACTCAAATTTATTTGTTCTTAAACCCTAATTATTCTCTATGTTCTAAATAAAGATTATTTTGCAATGAATATAAATAAGGTTTCAATAGCTCTAGACTGTAAAAATCTAATTGGAGAAAGTTGTTTTTGGGATTCGAAAGAAAATTGCTTAATTTGGACAGATATCGAGGGTAAAACAATTTGGAAACTTGATGAGAGCAATCAAAGTTTTAAATTTAATTTACCAGATAGAGCTGGTTTTATTTTACCAAGAAAAAAAGATGGATTTATAATTGGATTTCCAAAATTTATTGCAATTTCTAATCAAAATTTTTCATCTTTCGAAAAAATATGTGACGTAGAAGTTAGTATTAAAAAGACACGAATAAATGATGCAAAAGTAGATCCATATGGTGGAATTGTATTTGGGACTTATAATGAAGATCCAGATAAATTAAATAGAAAGCCTATTGCAAATCTTTACAGACTTGCTCCAGACTTGTCCTTAACTCATCTTTTATCAAATATTACTGTCTCAAATGGACTAGCTTTCTCTCAAAAGGACAATATTATGTATTTTGCAGACACCCCAACTGGTCTGATAAAAAAATTTAGTTACAATCGAGATTTTAAAAAAATTGATGAATTAGAGTCAAATATGATCTTCAAAGATATTGGAGAACCAGATGGTGCCACTTTGGATATTGATGACAACTATTGGTCAGCAAGGGTTAGGGGAAAATGCGTTATATGTATTGACGCAAAAAATGGTAAAATCATTGAAAAAATTGATCTCCCTACTAGCACACCTACTTGTGTAACATTTGGAAATTCTGATTTATCATGTCTTTATGTGACCTCTTTAAGAGCAGATCCAATTAACGACAGTGCTGACGGCAATCTCTATAAAATTAAAACAGGAACTCAAGGTTTAAAGCAACTTTTAGCTGATTTTTGATTTTTATAAATATTTTTTATTCACTAAATTTTCGACATTTAATTCACTCATGTTATTTAAGAAAAAAACGATATTTTGTGAAGCTTCTAAGGACATTCTTTCCCTACATTCTAATGTTAATGCAGCGTTGTGCGGTGTCAGCAAAATATTATCTAACTTAAAAAATGGATGATTGGACTCAGGCGGCTCAGATACAAATACATCCATTCCTGCACCTTGAATTTTTTTTGAATCTAAAGCTATGCATAAGTCATTTTCGTTAACGATTCCACCTCTCGATGTATTAACAAGAATAGAGTTTTTCCTCATCAGATTTAATTCTGTTTGGGAGATAAAGTTCTTAGTATCTCTATTTAATGGTAAATGGATAGTAATAAAATCAGCTATAGCTAAACCTTGGTTTTTCTCAATCGGTATACATTGATTTCTTATTATTATTTCATTATCTAAAAAAGGATCATATACATATATTTCCATATCAAATCCGAGACATCTCTTAGCAACTTCTTTTCCTATTCTACCAAAACCAATAATAAGTACTTTCTTTTTATACAATTCAAAAAAATTGGGTAATTCAGATCTTTTTTCAAAATTACCTTCTTTAACCAGACTATCTGATAGAGATAATTTTTTTGTTAAATAAATGAAAAATGATAATACATGTTCAGCAACACTAACAGCATTAGAAGTAGATGTAATGCAAAGCGCAATTTTATTATCATTGAGAAAATCAAGATCAACGTTATCGTAACCAACTCCATGTCTTGATATGATTTTTAAATTGTCACAATGTTCTAAAATTTCTTTATCAAGTTTTGTAGTTCTTAATAAAATTCCATCAACATCTTTTAATTGTTCTTTTAAGTTTTGTATTTCAAAACTCTCAATTTCAATGACTTTGAATTCGTTTTCTTTCAAAAACGATAAGCCTTTTTGGTCGACTTTACCTAGTACAGCAACTTTCATATTTTCTCTTGATTCAAAGTTATGTCAAAAAAGTGAATATTTTAAAAGGTTTTTCATTCAAATTATCTTTCTATCGTGTAATATCTTTAACGGTTAAGTTTTTTGGAGGAATAATGAAAACCATCAAATTGTCTTGTGCTCACGCACTGTTTAAATATTTAATTGCGCAAAAAACTATCATTGATGGTAAGAAAGCTCCACTATTCCCAGGAGCATTTGCTATTTATGGGCATGGTAATGTTGCTTGTTTAGGCCAAGCAATGGAAGAGTTCCAGTCTGACCTTCCTGGTTTTAGAGGTCATCATGAACAAAGTATGGCTTTGACTGGTATTGGATACGCTAGAGCTATGAGAAGAAAACAAATTTTTATTGCCACCTCATCAGTAGGCCCTGGGGCAACAAACATGGTTACAGCTGCAGCAGTAGCTCTAAGCAATCGACTGCCAATATTGTTATTACCAGGAGATACTTTTGCTAGTCGATTTCCTGATCCTGTTTTGCAACAAGTTGAAAATTTCAACTCACCTATTGAAACCGCAAATGATGCTTTTAAACCTGTTTCAAAGTATTTCGATAGAATTACAAGACCAGAACAAATTCTTGCTTCTCTTCCTCAGGCTATCCAAGTCATGCTTGACCCCTCTGACTGTGGACCAGCAACTATTGCAATGTCACAAGATGTTCAAGGTGAGTCATTTGATTACCCTGAAGTATTTTTCGAAGAAAAAGTACACGAGATAAGAAGAGTTCATCCAGATCCAAGTCAGATCAATCAAGCAGTCGAAAAAATAAAAAACTCAAAACAACCTATTATTATTTCAGGAGGAGGTGTTCTCTACTCTGAAGCAGAGCAAGAACTCTCAAAATTTGCAAAAAAACATAACATTCCTGTCACTTCAACGGTAATGGGTATTGGTTGTATGACTAAAGATGATCCGTATTATATTAGTGCGGTTGGTGCGTTAGGAGAAGGCTCATCAAATAGTTTATCTAAAGATACCGACTTAGCTTTAGCCATTGGTACAAAGCTCGCAGATTTTACAACAGGCTCATGGGCAAATTTTGAAAATCCTAATTTCAAATTAGTTTCCGTAAATACAGCTCGATACGACACCACAAAACATTTAGCAACCCCTGTTATAAGCGATGCTAAAGTAGGTCTTCAGAAAATATCTGAAGCTCTTGGTGATTGGAAAGCTCCTGATGACTGGTATAAAAGAGCAATTAAGGAAAAGAATGAATGGGATGCTTATGTTGAAAAACAAAGCGGACCCACCAATCAAGAGGAACCCTCCTATGCTCACGCGGTAGGAGCAGTTTATAGAAATTCAGATCCAAGTGATATTGTAGTAACAGCAGCAGGGGGACTTGTTGGAGAAGTTGTACAAGTTTGGAAACCAAAGCAACTTAATACCTTTGAAACTGAGTGGGGCTTTAGTTGTATGGGATATGAAATTTCAGGCGCACTAGGAATTAAAATGGCTAAACCCGATCAAGACGTAGTGGTATTTGTTGGTGATGGTTCTTACTTATTAAACAATACAGATATATATAGTTCAGTTATCTATGATCAAAAGCTCATTATTATAGTATGTGATAATGGAGGGCATATGGTCATTAATCGCCTTCAATTAGCTAAAGGAGGAAAAGAATACATTTGTAATCTTCGTGCTGCTAGAGCTACCAACCTTAAATTTGTAGATTTTGAAAATCACGCGAAAAGTATGGGAGCTAATGCAGAGACTGTAAGCTCAACCTCAGAGTTAGAGGCAGCCTATAAAAGAGCTAAAGACTCAGATAAAACTTATGTTATTACAATTAAAACTCATGGTTATGAATGGTTAGAGGGGACTGCATTTTGGGAAAGCCCCACATTACAAGATCCAATTACTGATAATAATAAAAGTGCTCTTGAGGATTTTGAGTCTGGAAAGAGCAAACAGCGTAAGGGTGTTTAATTTTTGACATCTAAAAAAAGAGTTGTCTTAATAACAGGCGCTGAGTCAGGTATAGGAAAAAGTACATCTAAAATTTTTTTAGATAACGGATACAAAGTTATTTGTACTTACCTTAAAAATAATAATAACAAAAATACTAAAGATATTGAATATCATCGCATTGATATTACTAAGAATAAGGATTGGGAAAATTTAGCTTTGTATATTAAAAAGAAATTTAAAAAAATTGATGTCTTAGTGAATAGTGCAGGTGTCAGATTAAGTGGAAATTTAGAGACCACATCCATGAGTGATTGGTCATACCATCTCAATAATAACGTAACAGGCACCTTTCTTGCTTGTAAGTATAGTTTACCTTTTCTTAAAAAAGCTAAAAATTCTTCAATTATAAATGTTGCATCAATAAACAGTATTAGAGGAGTTAAAAATATGTTGGCATACGCGACTTCTAAAAGTGCTATAATATCTTTTACAGCATCACTTGCTCTTGATTTAACAAAAAATAAAATCAGAGTAAACGCTGTCGCTCCAGGAGCTATAGAAACACCAATGTTGGCCTCTTTTAAAAAAGATTTATCACTGAAAGATTATCAAAAAAAAATGAAAGAAAACCATCCTATAGGAAGGGTTGGTAAACCAAAAGAAGTGGCCAATGTCATATATTTTTTAGCAAGTGAGAGTGCATCTTTTATGACAGGATTGACTATACCAGTAGATGGTGGAAGGAGTATAAGGTAGATGCTTACTTCAAGTATTTTTGAAATTCATTATAAGAATTTTTGGGTATTCTCTTAAAGTTTTTGAAATCAGTAAAAACTAAACCAAATCTTTTTGAGTAACCAAAGGCCCACTCATAGTTATCAAGTAATGACCAGGCAAAGTACCCTTTAACTGGTAATTTTTCATTCACGCAATTTAAAACCTCTTTTAAGTGTACATTGAAAAATTCAATTCTATCATGATCCTGAATAGTATTTCCTAAAGATAATTTATCATTATTAGCCATCCCATTTTCTGTAATATAGATTGGAATGTTATTATCGTATTCTTTATTAATTCTTTTAATAAAGTAGCTCAATCCCTCAGGATAATATTCCCATCCCATATCTGTTTTTTTTAGCATTCCACTATTACACTCATAATTAACACCATCGTCTGATTTTTTATATTTAATTAAAGAGCGGGTGTAATAATTCAATCCTATCCAGTCAATTGGTGAAGATATTAAATCTAATTGTGTTTTATAATTTTCTGGTAAGTATTTTTCTAGGATGGATAAAGCTAAATCTGGATATTTACCTTTAAAGATGGCATCGGAAAACCATCTATTATGAATTTCATCAAATAGTTTTGTTGCTTGAAAATTTTCTTCATTATTATCTATAGATTGACCAAACTGATTATTCAAAACTATTCCGATCTGATGATCATTACATGACCTTAATGCTTCAACAGATTGCGAGTGCGCAAATAAAATATTATGCATAGTTTTTGCAGCTGATCGGATATTTTTAATACCTGGTGCATGCTCTCCTAAATAATGACTTAACCAAGAAACACACCATGGTTCATTAATGGTTGAAATTTTTTTAAATTGATCTCCAAATGTTTTTGATATGAAAAAAGATAATTCTCCAAAATGCTTACAGGTTTCTTGATCTTCCCAACCTTTAATTTTTTGAAATCTTATGGGAAGATCCCAATGATAAATTGTTGGGAAAGCCTCTAAATCAGAATTATTTATTTCTTCTAATAATTGCTTGTAAAAATCCACACCCTTTAAATTGACATCTTTATTGTTGTCTGGAAATAATCTAGGCCAAGCAAATGAGAAACGATAGGTCTTAAAACCTGCGTCTTTAATAAGTTTAATATCCTCTTTGAAATATTCGATATGTTTACAAGCAAGTTTCCCATCAATGCCATTTAATTTTCTCTCAGCAAAATCGTCCCAAATTGATTTACCACAATTACCGTACATCGTTCCTTCAATCTGATAAGAGGAAGTAGCAACTCCAAATTTAAAATCTTTTGGAAAGTCCTGAAGAATAGATAAGTTAATCAATTCTTATTTTATTACTAGAATTGAACAAATTTGTTTTGTTTAAATCAAATTTAATTTTAACATCATCACCAACTTTAATTAAACTATCTCCTGATGCTTCAACTACTATTGGATCACCTTCATTATCTAAATAAATAAAAGTATTGGAGCCTAATTTTTCCACAACGAACGCTTTACCTTGGAAGTCATAATCTGAGCTATCAGTAATAATTATATCCTCTGGTCTAATTCCAAAAATAATATCAGTATTTTCATTTGATTTAATTGTTTTTGAAATTGTAATCTTTGAACCTAAAATATTAATTTCAACTTTATTTTGATCTATTGATGAAATTTTAGCATTTACAAAATTCATCTTTGGAGAACCAATGAAACCTGCAACAAATAAATTTTTTGGGTTATTATATAATTCTATAGGCTTACCTTGTTGAGAAATCTCACCTTGATCTAACACAACAATCTCATCAGATAAAGTCATTGCCTCAGTTTGGTCATGAGTCACATAAACCATGGTTGCATCCAAGTGGTCATGTAATTTTGCTAATTCAATTCTCATTTGAACTCTTAAAGCGGCATCTAAATTAGATAAAGGTTCATCAAATAAAAAGACTTTAGGTTTTCTAGTTATTGCTCTACCAATAGCAACCCTTTGTCTTTGACCTCCTGATAGCTGTTTAGGCTTTCTTAGAAGATAATCTTCAATTTGTAAAATTTTTGCAGCCTCATGTACTCTATCTTTAACTTCATCTTTAGGCCTTTTCTCTAATTTCAGTCCAAATGCCATATTATCAAAAACAGTCATATGGGGATAAAGAGCATAAGATTGAAAAACCATGGCAATATTTCTTTCTTTAGGAGGGAGGTTATTTACTTCTTCTCCACCAATTGATATTTTTCCCGAATTAGTTTCTTCTAAACCAGCTATCATTCTTAATAATGTCGACTTTCCACACCCAGAGGGCCCAACAAGTGTTGTAAATGATTGGCTTTTAATATTGAGTGAAAAATCCTTTATTACATGGGTTTTTCCAAAGAATTTATTAATTGAGCTGAGTTCTATATCTGCCATCAGTTTAAATATCCTAAAAATTTTGATTGTTTATAAATCATAGTATTTAAAAGTTTCTCAGCCTTAATTGCATCATCAACAATAGGATCTGACAAAAGAGCTAAGTACGCACCGTGTTTTGATTTATTTAAAATTGCCTCTGTTGTTAATTGTATGACTCCTGTTTGCGAATTTAAAAGAGCGCCAAATGTTTTAGGATAATTATCTAGTTTTTTTCCATTCGCCCCTTTTTTGTTAATAACAGCTGGCACTTCTACTACAATATCATTTGGTAAATATTCAATAAAATTATTATTTGGGATATTTACTGCATGTTCAAGTCTATTGTCATCTTCAATAATACTTTCAATAATTGGCACAACTCTCTCATCTAGTTTTGGTTTGCTGTTATCAAAAAACCTTCCATACAAAAAGTCATCTTCATAAAAATTTAAACATCTATTTTTATATTTTTTATAAAAATCTGAAATTCCTTCGTGATCAGCCACGCTGAAAGCCCATTGCATGTATTCTCCGACATGACTGTCTGTTGTAATGGGAAGGTAAGAATATTTTTTAAATAACTCAAAGAAGACTCCTCTTTCAGCGCCAGGGTCTGACTCAAAACCCTCATGATCATTAATTAAGTTAGAGTAGTAGCTATTAAATTTATCTCGAATAATAGGATATCCATCTTTTTTGGAGTCTTTATATTTGACATCCAATAGGATACTAAAATGATTTAGCCCTCCTGCTTCAAATTCTATATTGTCGAGGTTGGTATCGAGCAACGTTGGCAATTGTCTTTCCATAGAATGAATTTCATGGCATAAGCCAATTATATTTAGATTTGGAAATTTTGTGGTAAGAGCATGACATATTCTTTGCATGGGGTTCGAGTAATTAAATACAACGGCGTTCGGGCAAATCTTTTCTATATCCTCACAAATCTCTATGATCACCGGTATTATTCTTAATGCATGAAATAGACCTCCGGGCCCTCCGTTTTCTCCATAAATTTGTTTAAAACCATATTCAACTGGTACCCCCCAATCTTGTTCCCAGAGTTCAAATCTATTTCCAACTTCAATAGAGATTAAACAAAAATCAGCACCTTTGAGAGCTTCTTCTCTTGAAGTGGTAGCTTCAATTTGAAAGTCTACCTGAAGTTTTTCTTTATAATTTTCAGCAATTTTCCTTGTTTTTTCAACTGCCTCGGGCCTTATATCGTGGAGAACGATAGTAGATCCCTTAAGGATTTGAGACTTATAAAAGTCTCCAATTATCTTCAAACCAAAGTTAGTGCTTCCTGCACCTATTATTACAATTCTTTTTCCCATAATTTATTTACCTATTATCATTAGCCTTTTACTGATCCTGCTACAAGCCCTCTAATAAAATATCTTTGAAGAGAAAAGAAAATAAATAAAGGCACCGTCATTGATACAAATGCACCTGTTGTTAAAATTTCCCAATTTTCTCCTCTCGATCCAAGAAGCTCTTTTAACTTTGCTGTTAAAATAATCTCACTTGGATGTTTGTCTAAAAAAACTAAACCAACAAGCAAATCATTCCATACCCATAAAAATTGTAAGATAAAAATCGATGCAAAAGAGGGTATTGATAATGGCACTACTATTTTTATAAAAGTATCGTAATGTGTCGCTCCATCAACTCTAGCTGCCTCGATCATTTCGCTAGGTAGTGTTTTTAAAAAATTCCATAATAAAAAAGTAGTTGACGCAAGACCAAATCCCGTATGTGCCATCCAAATACCGGGATAAGATTTGGCAGAGACACCGAATAATGCCCCAAAGTCGTTGTATATTGTTAGCACAGGTATTAAGCACATCTGCAATGGAACAACCAGAGACGCTATTATAGTAGCTAGTAGAAGATCTCTACCATAAAATTTCATCCAGGTAAGTGCATACGCAAAATATGAGCAAATAATTAAAGGTATTAAAGTTGCAGGAAGTGCTACTGCAAATGTATTTAAGAATGCTTGGCCTAATCCCTCTTTAAGAAGCACCTCTTTATAATTATCAAGTGTAAAGCTTGGAGGGCTCTTAGCTGATACAAAAATTCTTTTCCCTTTTTTCTTTTTAAACTCTATTTTTGATTTCCAAACATAATCACCATTTTCATAAACTGTAATTTCTGTTTCATCTTTAAATAATGCAGTCTCACCAACCTCATATTCATCAATATTCTTAGAGGTAATTCCAAACCGATAAATCTCTTTACCCTGATTTTCATCAAATAAATTACTTTTTATAAAATAGTAATCTCCCTCTTTGATCTGGTCCTCTTTACCTTTTGTACGATATATTTCATTGACCTCAGTTGTGGTAAACGAGGTCCACCAACCACTTATAGCTAAAACATCTTTATCTCTAAGAGAGCTTATAAATAGCCCAAATGTTGGAATAATCCATGCAATTACGAATAATAGTAACAAAAGTTGGGAGAATACTGAAGTAAATGTTATTTTTTTCATACTTTTTGCTCTTGCTTATGTCTGTATAAGTTCCAACCCAATATTGGGATAACTCCAATCAAGATACAAAAAGCAAGAACACTCCCCCTACCTGAGTCGCCACCTCCTCTGAACATCCAATCGTACATTAAATTTGCTAGAACTTCAGTTTGCCACTGACCATTGGTCATTGCATAGATAATGTCGAAAACTTTTAAAACTAGAATTGTAATTATCGTCCAAATTACCAAGATTGTCTGCTCTAGATATGGAATGATAATTGACCAGAAAATTTTCAATTCACTTGCACCGTCTATCCTGGCTGCATCTAAAGTCTCATTAGGAATACTCCTTAGAGCTGCACTAAAAATAACTAGGGCAAGACCAGTTTGTATCCAGATCATAATTGCCATTAAAAAAAGATTATTCCACAATGGAATTGTTAACCATGCTTGTGGTTCAAAGCCTAAAGCGACTGCTATTGCATTTAAAAGTCCAATTTGTTGATCACCAGGCCCTCTATAATCATACATAAATTTCCATATCACACCTGCTCCAACAAATGAAATTGCCATGGGCATAAAAATTATTGACTTTGCAATTGATCCCCACCAAATTCTATCTGCTAGATTTGCAATCACTAAACCAAAAAAAGTACTTAAAGTTGGAACAACAATTAACCAACCTAAGTTATTAATAATACTTCTTCTAAAATCAGGATCATTAATAGCCCAGGTATAATTGAAGAGCCCTACAAAGTTTTCACCTACTTTGTCGTAAAAACTCAATCTTATAGTTTCAAATACAGGATAAATAATAAAAACAAATAACACTATAAAAGCAGGTGCTATAAAAATAATAACCCTAATAGAATTTTCAAAAGCAAAATTTTTAGATGTTTTTACTCTAAAATAATCTAGTAAAAAATTTGATAAGTGAAAAAATAATACAAAAAAGAGAACGCCAACTAAAACAGTAATTGCTAGGGAGAAAATACTCATTGTATTAGAAAGATGCTAAGGGCAAATAATACACTATTCGCCCTTAGTTTAGAAATTAACTATTTTTTTATTGACCAGCTTCCCAGCTAGTTTGGATTTCGTCAGCAACATCCTGAGCTGATTTACCATTGGTATAATCAACCATTCCTGTCCAGAAAGATCCTGCACCAACCCAACCAGGCATCAAGTCTGAGCCATCAAACCTGAAAGTTGTTGCATTCATTAGGATCTCATGCAGACCTCTGAACGTATCGCTAGAATATTTGCTTGTATCCACATACTTATGAGGTGTTAAAAAACCACCTTTTTCCATGAATCTTTCGTTGGCTTCTGTGTGAAGCAAGAATTTCATGAATTCAGTAGTGACTTTTCTGTTATTAGTTGGGGCCATTAAAGTACCAGCACCTAAAACAGGCTTTCCTAAGTCCTGAGACTCAAAAGGTGGAAAGTAAAAGAAGTCATAGTCAACACCAGCCTCAGCTCCCTCAGGGAAGAATGCAGGAATAAAGCTTGCTTGTCTATGCATCATACACTCAGCAGGTGATGTGAAAAGACCATTTGGAGAGTCTCTAAAGTCTGTTGTAGCAACTGCTTTAGTTCCGCCATTAACATAAGCGTCGTTTAATGCAATTGAACCAAAAAATTCCATCGCATCAATCACTCTTTGATCATTAAATTTCATATCGTTAGATACCCACTGATCATAAGTATTAGGTGAATGAGTTCTTAGCATGATATCTTCCATCCAGTCTGTAGCTGGCCATCCAGTTGCTCCACCAGAACCTAGTCCGATACAGAACGGAGTATTCCCATCACTAACCATTTGATCAGCTAATGCTAATAATTCTTCCATTGTGGATGGTGTTTCATACCCGTTGTCTTCAAAGTTATCTGGTGAATACCAAACTAAGCTTTTTACGTTGACTCTGTAAAAAACACCATAGAACTTATCAAAACCAGTTGGATCTTTATAAGTTGTAAGATCAACCCAAGATTGTCCTGCAGCATAATTGTCAAGAACCATTTGTTTGACGTCATCACCTAATGGAGATAAACAACCAGTAGCTGCAATGTTTGCTGCTAATCCTGGCTGAGGGAATACAGCTATGTCAGCTGGACTACCTGCTTGACAGTCAATATTAATAATTGATTCAAATTCATCAGAACCACCATACTCAACGGACGCTCCTGTTGCTGCTTCAAAAATTGATATGACATCCCTGAAATCATCATCTTGTGGTGCCAACCAAGGACCAAAGATTGTTAATTTTTCTCCCGACAGGTCAGGGCCTGTATATGCGTGAGAACCAGCATTTGCATAGCTTGCTCCAAATAGAGAAATAGCTAACAAAGCTGTAATTGTCTTAATTAATTTCATAGAAATCCTCCTCCTATAAAAATATGTGAGAATGAATTTAACAAAATGAATATGTTTTCAAACATATTAAAAGCCTAAATAATATGCAATTAGCTGATATCAAAAGATCAGTATTATCAACCTTTATTCATATTTAATCGACTTTCTAAGGGGTTTTATATACTCAGCTATGTTTAAAATTAATGTTTACTTATAGTGTCGTATTTTTTTTGAATTGACTCAGGCCAAACAGATTTCATGTAAGCTAAAATAGACCATATGTCATCATCATTTAATTTGTTGTTGCCTTGCATTTTACCATCGTAGTTTTCATTATAAATTTTAAATCCATATCTTATTATGTTGAAAAGCTGATCTTGACTGTGATGCCATGTATGACCTGTACCATTTAAGGGTGGGGAGAGATTATGACCATCTTTATCTTTTTTAGTACTCCAGTTGGGTTGGCCTTGTAAGTTGTCCCCATGACATGACGCACAATGAGTTACATAAAGAGATTTACCTAAGTTAATTTGACTAATTAATTTTTCATCAATTTCGATATTAGTTATTTCAATATTGTCATTTTCTTTTTTATTAGGGTTTAAAAAATACAGAAGAGAAATTATTATCGCTGCGAAACCAATAACAAATAATAAAATTCTTTTTATTAGAAACGACAATGTTTTTAATTATTAAATTTTCTAAGTAAATCTTGTAATTCTTCTATTTTTTGTTTTTTTTGTTTGTCGTTTTTTTTCATAGCATCTACAACACAGTGGTCAATGTGCTTATTGAGTATGTTATTTTCTAGAGATTTTATTGCCGAAGTTATGGCTCTTGTTTGTTGTAAAATTTCTAGACAATATCGTTTTTCAACAATCATTTTTTCAACGCCTTTAAGCTGACCATGAATTCGATTAATACGATGAATATTTTTAATATGATCTGGATTTTTATTTATTTTAATTATATTTGACATATTAGCAATATACTATATACCAGTATATAGTAAATAAAAAAAATGTTTGTTTCAACTCTCAGCAACTTTAATTGGAAATGTAAACACACCTGGAAAAAAAGTGCTCATAATACTAAGTGGTGTTTAATTGGATGTGCTATAGGAGATCTTGGTACAATATTCTACTTTCAAGTTAATGAAATTGCTTGGCCTACCTTAAATATAATGATTTTAGCAATTATTAATGGACTGATTACTAGCATTATTCTTGAAACAATAATTCTTTTAAGACAAAATTTTTCTCTAAGACAGGCAATTAGCACTGCTCTTGGAATGAGTTTTATATCTATGATATCAATGGAAATAGCTATGAATGTTACAGATGTAATTTTAACAGGAGGGGCAATGCTTACTTGGTGGGTCGTTCCTATAATGCTTTTTGTTGGTTTTATTACTCCTTGGCCCTATAATTATTGGCGTTTAAAAAAGTACAATATTGCGTGTCACTAAAATTTTCTATTATTTACCTAGTTTCCTCGCTGTTTTTACTCGTAAATAACCTATTTGCTTCTCATGTCACCGTAGTTGATGGAGACACAATTAAATTAGGTGATGTTAAAATACGTTTTAATGGAATAGATGCTCCTGAAATTAATCAGACGTGTGTTGCAAGTGAAGGTAAGGTTGCTTGTGGAAAAATATCAAAAGATATTTTACTTACAAAAGTTACAAATAATAAAATTAGTTGTACAGATGAGGGAAAAGACTTTTATGGAAGAGTTTTAGGTGAGTGCTTTGTCAATGGAGAGTCATTAAGTAGTTATTTAGTCAGAGAGGGTTTTGCGTTTGCTTATAGAAAATATTCAGATAAATATATTTTAGATGAGGAGTATGCCAAATCTAACAAACTTGGAATGTGGTCCATGAAATTTGAATATCCATGGGACTTTAGAAAAAATAATTAAATGTTTTGTCAAAAATATATTTCTTAATTACAACTTTTATTATTAATCTAAGTTTTTATCAAAGTTTATATTCATCAGATCAAGATTACTGCGTTGGTTACTTAGAAGAAGTTTACTGGTCTTTAGATCCTATTGAAGAGATTGAAGTTCGAGAAAGAATAATTAAATTTTTTGATGATAATTTTGAGGGTGCAAAAAACCTAAACTATGACTTGTATTATGACTCCCAATCAAAGCAGTTTTTAATTGATTTAGAAGGTGTAGATATTAGTAAATATAAAAAAGTCAATTATCCTAATTTTGAAATCTTAGTATTAGATGCATATATCAATCTATTTAAGGGAGATGGAATAAACTATTGTCCTGCGTTCTGGGATAATTGCAGTGAGGAGTCATTGAAGTCTTTTTTTCAAGCCTCAGAGGATTTTAGTCGATCTTGGAGTGGCGAGGAAAATGTAATGAAATTTCTAACAGATCACTTCGTCAATCATCATTGCACCATGTATCTTGATACCTCTATTGATCAAAAGACTTTCATAAGCGATCTAAATATTTTAATTAATGAATTAACCAAATAATTTATTAACAACTTTTTTTATTTATGCGTAACTTCTATCAAAGACTGATCTATATGTATGATATCAATCATTAATGGGCTGGTGGAATGGTAAAGAGGAGTTATTTGAAAATAATGAAATTCCATATAATAAGTGTTCTGAATGTGGTGATTACAAGGAAGTCTCAAAGAAATATATCAATAAAATCAACGATGAAATGATTACAATTTGTTACGATTGTAGTAAAAGACGATATATTGAAAGCTTAATGGTTGTTTATTCAATAGAAAATATTGGTGATTTTGAGTCTTAATATTTTCTTTTAAAAGATCTTAACTATATAGGCGTTTTTGCTATTATCCCTGTCTTATTATTATGAGTAACTTTAATAAAATTGTTGTAATTGGCGCTGGTACGATGGGCTCGGGTATTGCTGCCCATTTGGCTAATTCTAACCGCCAAGTAGTTTTGCTTGATCTCAAAAGCAAAGACAAACCCAATCAAATTTCTGAAAATGCGATTGATATTATCAAAAAGTCAGACCCACCTCTATTAGTGGAAAGATCTAGAATTGATCATATAAAACCAGGTAATCTTGATGATGACTTTAATGAGATCAAAGATGCAGATTGGGTTATTGAGGCAGTTGTTGAGCGTATAGATATCAAACACAAACTTTACTCCCAAATTGATAAAGTTCGCAGCCCCAACTCTATTATTTCATCTAATACTTCGACAATTCCTCTCTCAATTCTGACACAAGAAATGTCTGATAGCATGAAAACAGACTTTTGTATTACTCACTTTTTTAATCCTGTCCGATTTATGAGATTATTAGAGATCGTTGAAACACCAACTATGAATAAAGACAAAATGGACGGACTTCGTGATTTTTGTAAAAATGAGCTAGGTAAAGGAATTGTGAATTGTAATGACACTCCTGGTTTTATTGGCAATCGAATTGGTGTGTACGCGATGCAAGTGGCAATGTATGAAGCTTTAGAACGAGGCCTTCCAGTAGAAATCGCAGATGCTTTATTTGGACGACCTTTAGGAATTCCTAAAACAGGTGTTTTTGGACTCTATGATCTCATAGGAATTGATTTGATGAAAGATGTTCTTGCAAGCTTTAAAAAAGAATTACAAGAAAATGATCCTTTTATGGACGTGGTGAAACCTCATCCTCTGGTCGAGCAGTTACTTGAAAAAGGTTTTAATGGAAATAAGGGCCCTGGGGGTTTTTATCAAACAACAATTGTTGAGGGCGATGAACATGTCAAGGCGATGAACACCTCAGATATGAGTTACTACGATTTTGATAAAGTAGATTTAGAAATCGCAAGAAGAGTTGAGAAAGAGGGCATCAAAGCACTTCTTGATGATGACAGTGAGTATGGTCGATATGCATTTGCAGTTCTAGCAAAAATCATTAATTATAGCGCTTTTTGTGTTCCTGAAGTTTCTTCAAGGGTAACAGATATAGATGACGCTCTTCGCATGGGATTTAACTGGAATGAAGGGCCATTTGAATTATTAAATGAGTACGGTCTCAACAAATTTGTTCAACGACTTCAAGATGAAAAACAAGATGTTCCTGAGTTGTTGACAACTATGATTAAGCTAAAACAAGAGCCTTACGACTCAGCTTCCTCACGGGCCTATAATCATGAGGCAGGTATGAAGTTTATCTCTAGAGGAGAGGGTGTTCGCCGATTAGGTGATCACAAGAAATATGCTAACCCTTTATCTAAAAACTTCGCTGCCACTATATGGCAATTTAATGATGAGCCACGAGAACAGAAGATACTATGTTGTGAATTTCACACCAAGGCTAATGCTTTGAACGCAGATGCTATGAAAATTTTAGAGGAGTCAGTAGACCGTCTTGAGCAAGATAATTATCAAGGGCTTGTAGTTTATAATGAGGCTATGAATTTTTCTGCGGGTGCTGATTTAAATACCATGATTGGTTTAGCTGACGTGAAAGATTGGAAAGGTATTGATAAATACCTATCTGATTTTCAATCCGCGTGTATGAAAATGAAATATGCGTCGAAACCAACAGTTAGTGCTGTAGCAGGTTTAGCTATTGGAGGTGGTTTTGAAGTAGCATGTCAAACTTCTAAGATGGTTGCACATATGAATAGCACTTTAGGTTTAGTAGAAACAGGTGTCGGCCTTGTTCCAGGTGGTGGTGGGTGTAAAGAATTATTATGGAGATGGGTACAAGACAAAAAATATGTAAATGACCATGATCAAGCAGCTCTTCAAGTATTTGATATTATAGGATATGGCCTAATGGCCCATTCCCCATTGCAAGCTAAAAAGCATAAATTTTTTCTAGATGATGATATTTTTGTATTGAATAGAGATAATCTTCTTGTGGAGGCCTTTAATCAAGTATCATTATTAAAGAGTAAATATACAGCTCCTGAAAAGCCAAAGTTCTCACTAAGCGGACCTGAGGTAAAAGAGAAAATGCACCAAGTTTTATTGGATTTAGAGCAAAAAAAGATCATTTTTGGCTATGATGTTGATATTGGTCTTCATTTAGCAACCGTACTTAGCGGGGGTGATACAAATAAATCAAAAGAATTGTTGGAAGCTGATCTATATGATTTAGAGCGACAGTCCTTGATAAATTTAATACAATCCAATAAGACGAGGGATAGGATCCATGCAATGCTGTCTACGGGGAGAAGGCTAAAAAACTAATGAATAATTTTGAACAGGGAATGCATAAAAATGATGCAAACTTTGTTCCTTTAACTCCCATCAGTTTCCTTGATCGAATAAAAGACGTATACCCTGACTATGAAGCCATAGTATATAAAGAGAGAAAATACTCTTGGAAACAGGTTTACGATCGATGTACTCGATTTGCAAGTGCATTAACTAAAGCTGGAATTGGTAAAGGTGATGTTGTTTCTATTATGGCAGCAAATACCCCTGAATTATTTGAAGCGCATTATTCTGTTCCTATGACAGGAGGAGTTGTTAATACAATTAATACTCGTTTAGACACCAGAACAGTTGCTTACATACTAGATCATAGTGACTGTAAAGTTTTTATAGTGGATCGACAATTTCACAATGTAGCAATTGACGCTATTGCTCAAGTTAACCGAGATATCATCGTTATTGATATCGACGACAAGCAAGCAGATTTAGGAGATATTCCATCAATTGGAAAACTAGAGTACGAAAGTTTCCTACAAACAGGTGATGAGGGTTTTGAATGGATAAGACCTGATGATGAGTGGCAGGCTATTTCGCTTAACTATACATCTGGAACAACAGGAAACCCAAAAGGTGTTGTGTACCATCACAGAGGGTCCTATTTAATGTCAATGGGAAGTATCACTGCATGGAATATGCCTAACCGGCTAACATATTTATATACAGTGCCAATGTTTCACTGCAATGGCTGGGGGTATCCATGGACTTTAGCGATGCTCCATGCCCGTGTAATATTCATACGAAATATTGTTGTTAAAGAAATTTTCGAATTAATTGATAAATATGAGGTGACTCACTTTGGAGGTGCTCCTATCGTATTAAATATGATAGCAAATGCCCCTTCAGATGATCAAAAAGTATTGAAAAATAAGGTTTATGTTATGACTGCTGGCGCACCGCCCCCTAGTTCAATTCTTCAAAAAATGGAGTCTTTAGGCTTTGAGGTTATGCATGTATATGGACTGACTGAAACTTACGGTCATGTTGTTCATTGTGCTTGGAATAAGGACTGGGATAATCTAGCAGATGAAAAGCGATCTGAGCTAAAAGCCTATCAAGGAGTTCGCTATCCGCACACAGAGATGGTATCGGTCATGAACCCAGAAACACTCGAACCTGTCCCTTCCGATGGAGAAACCATGGGGGAGATTATGATCCGAGGAAATACTGTCATGATGGGGTATTACAAAAATGAAGAAGCCACTAAAGAGTCGATGAAAAGCGGATGGTTTCACTCGGGCGACTTAGCAGTAATGCACCCTAGTGGATATATTCAAGTTAAAGATAGATCAAAAGATATTATTATTAGTGGTGGTGAAAATATATCATCTGTAGAAATTGAAAATATTATTACAAAGCACCCTGCAGTATCATTAGCAGCAGTTGTTGCTAGACCTGATGAAAAATGGGGTGAGACACCCTGTGCTTTTATAGAATTAATTGAAGGTCAAACGGTAGAAGAAGATGAGTTAAAGAAATTTTGTAGAGAGCACTTAGCTGGTTTTAAAATGCCCAAAACTTTTGTATTTCAGGTCTTACCAAAAACATCAACTGGTAAAATTCAAAAGTACGAGCTAAGAGAAACAGTCAAAAATCTCTAATTTAATTTTTTATTTTTATCTTCAGTATTTATCACTTTAATAGCTTTTAGTTTTTTATAACACATGTAACAGACAAGATTATGATGACTTTTAATTAAATTTTGAACTTTCTTAGGAGCTGTTCGAATTTCAGATTCAATATACACATTGTCCATGACTGATAGCTCTCCCTCGCAATATTTGCATTTCTCAGCCATGACTAATATTTTAAATTTTTCTTAATTTTGTTCCAATACTGAAAATATCTTTTTGCTGGATGAAGATAATTCTCCTGCAATAAGAAGTAATCAGGTAACCGCTCTAAATCATATTTTTCACCTAATTTTTGAAATAAATTTTGGTAAATAGGTCTAAAAGTAGATTTTGTTATAATTTTGGATATGGTGTTTTGGTTATGAATTTCTTGCAATATCTCATATGTATTACCTCTATAGATTTCAGCCCCTGCCTCTTTGGCTAAAAAGTATCTATTTTCAATGATTTTGTCACTAATCTCATAGCCTTCAGTTATAGTATCATCAAAGATGCAAACAGGATTACCCTCAATACCGGCTGGCACTCTCATAAACTCGTCATATAAATAAATTAAGTTCATAAATTGGGAAAGAGCCTCGAGCTAATTTCTTCATAGCTGCCATCTATTTCTCTATTCTTCTCAGGTATAATATCTATGCTTTTGTGACAGTATTTGTGAACATTTTCTAAATTAAATATATAAGGTTTTCCTGCAAAGGTACTCGCGATCCACTGCCAAGAGAAGTTATTACTTGAAATATCTCCATCCAGTAAATGACTCATAAAAAACTTTGCTCCAGCTTGCCACTTCACTCTTCTAAAGTGAATAATATAAGAAGCCAAATACATACGTGCATGGTTATGAAGGTACCCAGTGCTAGTGAGTTGCTCGATGAAAATATTAATAACCTGTGTTGGTGTTGTTGCTGACATAACATCCTCAGGCAAGTTATCTTGATATTCTTGAGCTTGAAATCCAGTTTTATATTCTTCTACATCTGTCCATAGTTGATCAGGATGATGGTAGGCATAGCTTCTCCAAAAATCTCTCCATGCTAATTCTTGAATAAACTTTTCACTCTCAACAAAATTATATTTTTCTCGAATATATTGATAGAGCTCTTTGTTAGTGATGATTCCATATTTTATATGGGCTGATAATCTTGAAATTTGTCCATTCAAAAAGTTTCTTGTTTTTGCATAGAGAGCAGGATTAAAAGAATTGAATTTTTCCAGTGCATCATGTCTTGATAACATGGAGCTATTCGAATTTTTCGATATTGGTATTAGATCTTGAACACTTGAGATTTTCACTTTTAATTATACATAAAATCTGTGCTAATAGATTGTTTGTAAATCGAAGGTGATTTTGGTTTCAGGGGGGAGCTGAGAGATTCTTGAAATATCCACTTCATTTAAAATTGCAATTTTTGGATACCCACCAGTACAAGGAATGTCCCGCATTAATACAATGGGTTGCCCATCACTTGGCACTTGAATAGACCCAGGTAATATTCCTTCAGACAAAATATCATGAGACTTAGAACTAATGAGACTCTCACCTTTGAGCCTGATACCCATTCGATCACTTTGATTAGTTATTGTAAAAACACCGCTAATAAATGATTGTATAGTATTGTCTGAGAAATATTGAATTTGAGGACCGGGATAAACTTTGAAATTGGTTACCTTTTCCAAATCAGGTTTTGGTATAGAGATAAGATCCCAAGAGCTTACATCTTTGCTAATGTGAAATATATCTTCATCATTTAAAGGTCGATTAATCGAACCTATTCCTGCTTTTGTGTCAGTAGAGTAGCTATTAAGACAAGGCTCTAACCCAAGTCCATGCTCAAAAGCTATGTATCCATATACTGAGTCTATTGTATTGTGAATAATCAATTCATCGCCCTCAAATAAATTAATACTTTTATAGGGCTGGCACTCAAGCTGGCTGTTGTTATTTTTCTGAATACTCATATTACAATTACCACCAACACAAATCTTAACAGATCCTTCTTTTACTTTTATTGAAGGCCCCACATAAGCAAATTCTAGAAATTGATTTTGATGATTGGGTATAATTTTTTGTAGCTCTGTAATAATTCTTTGGTCCATTGCTCCACTTGGTGAAACTCCTAAGTGCTGATATTGAAATCTTCCAAAGTCTTGAATCGTTGAATGAGTCCCTGCACGAGTGATTATTATTGAGTTCATGACGAGTATTCCTTGATCAATTCATTTAATGAAAAATTATATTTTCTAATTTTTTCAAACTCTGAAAGTGATACGGAGTAAAATTTTACCTCATCACCTGGAAGAAAAAGGGAAGGGTAAGAACTTTGTAAATCAAAAATATCAAATGGTATTTGTCCAATTATATTCCAACCCCCAGGTGAAACTTTTGGATATATACAGGTATGGTTTTTTGCTATGCCAATGGATCTAGCAGGAATTTTTACCCTTGGAGTAGCTAACCGCGGTGTGATTAATTGGGAGGGAACATCCCCTAAATATGGAAATCCCGGCATGAAGCCTATATAATATGTATAGTAACGAACTGATGAGTGAAGATTGATAACCTCTTCTTTTGTAATCTGGTGTAGTTTTTGGATGATCTTTATATCTAAAGCAAAATCTTCATTATAACATGCTGGTATTTCCCATGTTTTAGTGACTTTTTTGTTAGTTTGAGAGTTTGTATCTTTCATTTTCAGACTAATTTTGTCTTTGTTTTGATCTCTAATTTTTGAATTTTCAAAAATTACAACTATTTTATTGAAGGAAGGAATAATGTTTAGTGATTGAAGATTAAGGTTTGAAATACTTAAAAATGTCTCATTTACCTCCTGTGATATAGATTTTGAGGTTTCATTCCCAAAATCTAGGACTAAACCCCGATCCCCATAAGAATTTATTCCTTTGAAATACACGTTAATATCATAATGTAACTTTAGTGCATTTGAATAAAATTAATTTAAATTCTGATATCGCAGAAAAAGATCACAGTTTTTTCGAGACTATTGATGCGCAGTTAATAAATAAAATTAGCTCTGCTAATCTTTCTTGTTTATATCATGGGGGGTCAGAAGACGTTGTTTTTAAAGCACTAAATTACTGTAAAACAAAACGTGTTTCAGTTGGTGCGCATATTTCTTTTTTAGATAGAGATAATTTTGGGCGCACAAAAATTAATTGGAACAAAAAATTAATCCAAGAAATTGTCAAAGACCAGTTAATGTTTATGCATAATCTTGCCTCTAATATTAATTTTCCATTAACACATGTTAAGCTTCATGGAGCTTTGAGTAATATGGCATGTGTTGACCAAGACCTTTCTAGTGAAATAGTAGATGTTTTAAAAAAAAATTACCCATCAATGATATTACTTGCACCTGCTTTAAGTGAACTTGCTAAAATCGGTATGAATTGCAACATACCCACCGCCCTTGAGATTTTTGCAGATCGCACTTATGAAGATGATGCTACTTTAACACCTCGTTCCATTAATGACTCTTTGATAACAGATCCTAGAAGCGCCAAGGAGCATGTAAAAGCCATGCTTGTACAAGAAGGGATTATTTCACGTTATGGGAATATTCTCAAAACAAACATTCACTCAGTGTGTGTTCACAGTGATACGCCAAATAGTGTTGAAATTTCTGAACAAATTTGCATACTCCTTCATGAAATGAAGATAAAAAAAGCAGCTCTTCCAGAATTTTTCTAAGACTAAAATGAATAATTATTTTTTTTACGGTACTCTTCGATCTATTGCAATATTAGAGAAGGTTATAGGAGGAAAAACTGATCACTTAAAAATAACTAAAGCTTTTGCACCAAAAAGTGAATTGCGTTTAGTCATTAATGAAAACTTCCCTGTAATAATCTTCGGTGAAAATTATTCTGGCGTTGAAGGTATAGTGGTTAAAGGATTAACCGAAGAAGATATAGCACGTATACGTTTTTTCGAGGATGTAGAGTTTTCTCCTAAAACAATGATTATAGACATAGGGGGAATTCATGAAGAGGTCAATTATTTTTCACAAAAAGGAGTTGAGCCCTCTTTAGACCCTTGGTTCTATGATGAGTGGAAAGAAAAAGAGGAAGCTTTATCTTTAGTGACAACTGATCTTTGGATGCAACTTTACGGAAAATATACAGCTGAAGAGGCAGATCAATATTGGAATGACGTAAAAAAGCAGGCATATCATCAATACCTCTCACAACAATGAAAATTGTTAATTTCTTTTTCTTAATTTCTCTTTTTTTTACATTTAATTCTTTATCTGATGAAACAGCAAGTTGGGAATTATTAAAAGAGGGCGGTAAAGTAGTTTTTATTCGTCACGCATATGCTCCTGGAGGCGGTGATCCCAATAATTTTGAATTATACGATTGTTCAACACAAAGAAATTTAAATGAACAAGGAATTAATCAATCTAAACGAATGGGTATATTATTTTCTAAATATTCTATTCCAATAGACTCTGTTTATTCCAGCGAATGGTGTCGCTGCAAAGAAACCGCTCGTCTGGCATTTGGAAATTTTGAGAGTTTAAGTGCCTTAAATTCAACATTTTCAGCAGATTATCAAAAAAACCATTCAAAACAAATGTATGAATTAAATCAATTCATTAAAAATTGGGACGACAGTCAAGGTAATTTAATTTTTGTAACCCATTATGTAATTGTTGGTGGTTTTCTTGATTATTATCCAAGTTCAGGAGAAATGGTGATAACAGATAAATCTCTATCAGTTCTTGGCACTATTAAAATTAATTTTTAAAAGAATACTCTTTCAATAAACCAATATAAACCAATCATTGAAATTATAATCGAAATAGGAATTTGCAAAAATGCTCTATACCAACTCTGACGTGAAGGTATTATAAAGATAATTGATGCTAAGATAATAATTGCTATCTGTGCTATTTCTACACCAATGTTAAATGAGATTAAACTTAAAACAAGTTGACTAGTATTTAACCCAATATCTCCCAGCACAAACGCAAAACCTAAACCATGAATTAATCCAAAAATAAAAATTATTAAATACCGAAGTAAAGTTGAACGTCTTTGAAATATATTCTCAATTGCAACATAGCTTATAGACAATGCTATTAACGGTTCAACAATAGTAGCAGGTATAAAAATTAAATTAAAACTAGCTAGAATAAGTGTGATCGAATGCGCAACTGTAAACATTGTGACTTGAAGTAATAAAGGTTTAAATTTGATGGCGTAAAAAAAGATACCTATTATGAATAAGATATGGTCAAGTCCCTTAGGAACAATATGCTCTATCCCTAAAACTAAATATTCAATTGTTGTACTTAAAGCTGAAGACCGTGTCTGTTGAGATATGAGTGATGATCTTTCAGCAGGTTGTAAATAAGTTGTAAATAAAACAGACTCTTTTGATAAATCCTCAAAATGTCTAATTACCACGGGACCCAATTCTTTTTCAAATTGAATGGTAAAAGACTCATCTTTTATTTCAAAACCTATGTTTAAAGTTGTATCTCTGGGAAATTCATCGTTTATTTCTTGAAAAGTATCTACATTTCTTAAAGAAAGCGGAATAGTTTCATCTCCGATATTGATTTTAATCTTATCTGTAAATTTGTTTTCATTTTCTATGACCATTTTCTCTACTTCTTCAGTGGAAAGGGCCCGTAACGCATCATATTTTTGAGATTGAGGTGAGTCGTTGGTATCCTGATATAAAGAGGCATCAATTTCAGAAAGAACAGTTTCTGCATTTAATTTAAATTCGATTGATGCATTTCCTTCAATAATGGTAATATCCATCACTGCGGGTTTAATTTCGTGTGAATGCAGAGGAGAACTCAATATTAAAATTAGAAAAAATAAGTACTTAATCATTCGGTCATGTTTACCAAAATTCATCTAAAAATTCTTTATATTTTTTTGCTCCTTATTGCTTATTCTATTAGAGCAAACGCTCATGAATTTTGGATCGAGCCTACGCAATATCAACTTAATGATGACTTAATAAATGCTCACTTGAGGGTTGGACAAGAATTTCAAGGTATGGTTTTAATGTATAATCCACAAGATTTTAAAACATTTAAAATTTTATCTGGATCCAAAAATAAAAAAGAAAAAATAAAGGGCATACTAGGTGATGTGCCTGCAATTAATATAAAGACTAATTTAGACAATTTATTAATTATTTATCATGAAACTAAAGATAAATATGTTGATTATAAAAAGTTTCAAAAATTCGAGGATTTTGTTAATGAAAAAGGTTACCAGCAACTAATCGATACTCATTTTGAGAAAGGATTTCCCGAAAGTAATTTTATTGAGAGTTATCGTCGTTATGCAAAATCTCTTATTACACTAAATGGCAGTGAGGGGAAGGATAAAAAAACAGGACTTCTATTTGAATTTGTTTTAGACCAAAATCCTTACAAAGAATTGAATTCAAAGCAAATGAGTGGAACTTTATATTACAAAAAAAAACCACTAAAAAAAAATCTTGTTACAATTTTTTCGAAATATAAAAATACAAAGTTATCAATTGTAAATACCATAACGGATGATAAAGGAAAATTCACTTTTGATATTGAACAAGGAAGGGAATATCTTTTAGACTCAGTTGTGATTTATCCATTAAAAGCAGACCCAGAAAAAAATGAGCCAATCTGGCATAGTGATTGGGCATCAACAACTTTCTTAATACCTGAAAATAATCTTTAATTATTATTAATTAGTATAAAATAGATAATTATGATTTTTGCTTTAAAAGTTTTATTAGCTGCTCTTGTGATTGCATTTGCAAGTTGGCTTTCCGGTAAAAAACCTGAGCTATCTGGATTTATTATTGCTCTTCCAATAGCAAGTATAATAGCCATAGCCTTCTCTTTCTTAGAGCATAAAAATACTGAAAATACTGTAATATTTGCAAAAAGCATTCTTATTGGAGTACCTGTCTCATATTTATTTTTCTTACCTTTTTTCTTTGCAAAAAATCTCAATATGAATTTTTGGCTAATTTACTTGATTGGATTGACTTTACTCGTAATAGGATATTTTGTTCATAAATATATTATGAGTTTAATTTGAATGTTTGAGTTATTTGCAGACTCAACTCCAAATGCAAGAAAAATTTCAATAATGTTAGAGGAGATTAATGAGAGTTATGATTTGACTTTAATTAATTTAAATAAGGGTGAACAATTCAACGGTGAGTTTAAAAAAATTTCTCCATTTTCAAAAATTCCTGTTTTAAGACATGATAATAAGACCATATTTGAGTCTGGTGCTATCTTAATTTACTTGGCAAATTTATCAGGAGAATTTTATGGCTCAAATCAAAGTTTAACAACCCAGTGGTTGATGGCTCAAATGGGTTATATAGGCCCTATGTTAGGTCAGCATCATCAATTTCATCATTATAATCCCGGTAAAAGTGATTTTGGTGAAGATAGATATTTTAAAATTGCAGAAACGATATACAAAAATTTAGATGATCATTTGTCTAAAAATGAATATTTGGCAAATGAATATTCAATTGCAGATATCGCAACATTTCCTTGGATCGCTAGACATCCAATTCATGATATAGGTCTGAATAAATATATCAATCTATTGCGTTGGTATAATCAAATATCACTTAGACCTGCTGTCTTAAAGGGATATGATCTATTTAAAGATGGCTCAATACCACCACCCGCATAATCAAAATGAAAGTATACTTTAATGGTTCATGTAATATTTGTAATGCAGAGATAAGTCACTATAAAAAGAAAACCTGTAATATAAACTATGTTGATATTTCAAAAAATAAAGATGAGCATATAAATCATCTCTCCAAAAAAGATTTATTTAGAAGAATGCATGTATATCATGATGGAAAAATTGTTTCTGGATCAGAGTCCTTTTTAGTTTTATGGGATACAATTCCAAGATGGAGATATCTGTCTTTATTGTTGAAGCTACCATTATTTAGACAATTATGGAAAATTGCATACGAAGGACTAGCTTTACTACTTTATTTGAAAAACAAAAAGAAAATTTAGTAGAACCATTCTTGAAGAAAACCACAAGAATGGTTCTGGAGGATTAAGGTTAGTTATTAATTCCTACTTTTCTGAGAAAATTTAGATCAATCAATATATCTTTATAAATGCGGATATTTTTGCTATTTGGCACTATATAGTGAGAAAATCTAATTTTTTAAACGATTTAATTTTATCACTTCACCAATAAAATATAATGATCCTCCAAAATAAATTGTGGTCTGATTTGATGAGAATTTATTAATCATTTTAAATGAATCTGTTAAGGAATTTGCAAAATAGAGTTTAAGGTATTTGGGTAGTAGATCCTCAGTAATAGAATTTTCCTCATTCATTTTAACAACAATTAATTTATTAAAATGATTTGATAAGCTAGAAAGCATCTGAATATATTTTTTGTTATTTAAAAAAGAGCATATGAGTATTTTCCTATTTTTTGGTAATGATTTAATTAATGCTTTCATACCATCTATATTGTGAAAGCCATCTAAGTAGATATCCTTATAATTTTTTATTTTTTTATTTAAAATTCCACTCTTAATTTGCTGCAATCTCCCAGGCCACTCACAATTCATCAACGCTTTTTCTGTTTTTTCTATTAAAAATTTTTCTTTCAATATATTCCTAGCTAAGTGTATTGCTAATCCAGCATTAATTAATTGATGTGATCCTTGTAAACTTAATTTTGATAAATTAACTTTTATATCATTCGATAAATAAAAATTAGATTTTATTTTCCAATGATTATAAAATAGATTTGCAGTTAATTTTCTTTTTTTTAATTGTGACTTAATATATTTCATAACATTTGTTTTCTGTCGATTAATAAAAATCTTACTTTTTGGATTTAATATTCCTAATTTCTCAAAAGCAATTTGAAGCAATGAATTTCCTAAATAATCTTGATGATCTAAGGAAATTGGAGTGATAGCTGCATACTTTGATTTCTTTAAAATATTTGTAGCATCAAACCTTCCTCCAAGCCCAACCTCTAATATCAGATAGTCAGCTTTATGATCTTGAAAAGCTTTAAAGGCTGCCGCAGTAGTAATTTCAAAAAATGTTATCAAGTTTCCTTCATTTTTATCTTCGCAATACTTCAAATACTCTAATAATTTTTGATTGGAAATTTCTTTTGATCTTAATTGAATTCTTTCATTAAATTTTACTAGGTGAGGTGTGGAGTATACGTGTGTTGAATAATTATGATGATTGAGAATTGATTTCAAAATAGCTGCTGTTGAGCCTTTACCATTAGTACCAGCTATGTGAATGACTTTCGGTAGTAAATTTTCATCAAAATTGATTTTCTTTAAAAGTTTTTTAATTCTCCCTAAAGATAAGTCTGAAAATTTTGGATGTAGATTTAGTAGTCTTTGAAAAATGGGATCTTTCAAGAATTTATTTTTTTACGAATGATAAAACTTTTGAAAGTGTTTGACTTAATTCTTTTCGATGGACAACCATATCAACCATTCCGTGTTCAAGAAGGTATTCGGCTGTTTGAAAATCCTCAGGTAATTGTTCCTTGATTGTCTCTTCGATAACTCTTTTTCCAGCAAAACCAATCATACTTCCTTTTTCAGCAATGATAATATCTCCAAGCATCGCAAACGAAGCACTCACCCCTCCAGTGGTAGGGTGAGTAAGAACACTCAAGTAAGGAATTTTATGTTGATCTAGCATATTTACAGCAGCAACTGTTTTGGGTAGTTGCATTAAACTTACAATACCTTCTTGCATCCTTGCACCTCCTGAGGAAGCAACAGATATAAATGGACAATTCAAATCAACAGCGTTTTGACAACCAAATTTAAATGCTTCACCAACAAATTGACCCATTGAACCACCCATAAAATTAAAATCTAATATAAAAACTACAACTTTTGTGCTTCCAATTTCACCTTTAGCTAAAATGGCAGCATCTTTTTGATCAGTTTTCTTTTGTGCAGCTTTCATCCTATCTGTGTATTTTTTAAGATCTTTAAATTTTATAGGATCATTATTTTCAAAAGGTACCTCGATTAATTCATAATTTTCGTTATCAAATAAATTTTTTAATCTACTATTTACATCCATCCCCATATGAAAGTCACAATATGAACAAACATTTAGATTTTCTTTTAAATCACTTACATACAAGGTTCTTTCTCCACATCCACACTTGGTCCATAAATCAGACGGAGGTTCTTTTCGATTAACAAGGGAGCTTAATTTAGGTTTTACATAATCTGTGAGCCAGTTCATTTTTAGATCTTAACCTCTTGAATAAATTTTTTTAGGCTTTTAAGGTACTTATTAAAATCCATCTTTATATCAAAATATTTTTGAATTAGAGCTGAGCCAATTATAACACCATCTGCATTTGTTTTTTTGGATATATCAATGACATCTTTTTTAGACTTGATCCCAAATCCAACTAAAACAGGGACAGAAGACATTTTTTTTATAGATTTAACATTTTTATTTATTTCTTTATAATCTAATTTATTTGAACCAGTGATTCCAGTTGCTGATATGTAATAGATAAATCCTTTTGAATTTTTTAGAAGTTTTTGAGATCTTTTTTTATCAGTCATTGGAGAGATTAACTTGATCAAGTGGATGTTATTTTTAGACAATGACTTTTTGATTGCATCTTCTTCTTCAAAAGGCAAATCAACAATTATTATACCATCGACAATACCTTTAATATTTTTAATGAATTTATTTAATCCAAATTTACGGACAGTATTTAAATAACACATAATAACAAATGAAGTATTATTTTTAAATTTACTTAATTCTTTAATTAAATTAAGTGATTGTTGTGTTGATAATTTTGATCTAAGTGCAAGTTTGTTTGCCTCTTGTATAATAGGCCCATCTGCCATTGGATCAGAAAAGGGAAGCCCAAACTCAATAATATCTGGTTGATTAAATAACATTTCATTAAAAACCTTTTTACTTTGATTTAGCGTAGGAAACCCACACGTCATAAATAACGAGAGTATTTTTTTCTTAGGAAGAGAGTCTAGATTATTCATCTGCATCAAATCCTATTGCTTTAGCTGCAGTAAATAAATCTTTATCACCTCGTCCACACAAATTTAAAATTACAACTTTGTTTTTATGTTTATTTTTAAATGCTTTAATTAAGTAGGCTAGGGCATGGGAAGGCTCTAGTGCAGGAATAATTCCCTCTAGTTTTGAACATGTTTGAAATGCTTCAAGAGCTTCTTTATCAGTTATACCAAAGTATTTAACTCTTTTAATATCTTTTAAGTAGGAGTGTTCAGGCCCTACACCAGGATAATCGAGGCCAGCAGAAATAGAATGAGCCTCTTTTATTTGCCCATCATTGTCTTGTAATACATAACTGTAACTACCATGTAAAATACCGGGAGTTCCTGATGTCATTGTAGCAGCTGTCTCTTCTGTTTTAGCGCCTCTACCAGCTGCCTCAACTCCAATAATTTTTACCTTTTTATCATTTAAAAATGGATAAAATAAACCCATGGCATTTGAACCACCTCCAACGCAAGCTATCAAATAATCTGGTAGTTTTTTCTCTGCTTTTAATATTTGCTCTCTCGCCTCTTTTCCAATTACAGATTGAAAATCTCTTACCATTTTTGGATAGGGGTGAGGACCTGCGGTAGAGCCGATAATATAAAAAGTATCTCTGACGTTTTTAATCCAATCTCTTAAAGCTTCATTCATTGCATCCTTTAAGGATTTACTGCCAGACTCAACAGGAATAATGGTGGCTCCCAGAAGCTTCATTCTAAAAACATTAGGCTTTTGCCTCTCGATATCTTTAGACCCCATGTAAATATAACAAGGAAGACCAAAAAGAGCACAAACAGTAGCTGTTGCAACTCCGTGTTGTCCAGCACCTGTTTCAGCAATAATTCTTGTTTTGCCCATTTTTTTTGCAAGGAGTATTTGCCCGAGGCAATTATTGATTTTATGGGCCCCTGTATGATTTAGCTCATCTCTTTTAAAATATACTTTTGGTCCATTAATATATTTAGATAAATTTTTAGCGTAGTGCAAAGAGGATGGCCTACCCACGTAGTTTTTAAAAAGATCATTTAGCTCTTTTCTAAATTTTTTATCCTTTTGAATTTTTTTGTATGATTTATCTAAATTTAATAATAGGGGCATTAATGTTTCTGAGACATACATTCCACCAAATTCACCAAATCTTCCAACGGTGTTAGGTTGTTTATATGTTTTCATTAATTATAAATCGATGAAATAATACCATCTATCAAAGTAAGGCTTTTTTCACCTGGTTGTTCCTCTACACCGGAATTTATATCAACAAAATCTGCACCTGTTAAGCTAATTGCCTTTTTAATATTAGTGACATTTAGACCTCCTGATAAAATATAAGGAAGTTTTTTAATATTTTTAAAATCAGACCAATCCCAAGTTGTATTGTTTCCACCAGGCATCTGATTTGAAGAGGGTTTCCCTTCGATGAGAAACTGATCTACATCAATTAAATCTGTTGTTTTAAAATCTTCTGGGGATATTGATTTATATATCTTTTTCTTCAAATATTTTTTAACTTCACTTATAAATTTTTGATCTTCATTGCCATGGAGTTGAATTGTATCAAAATCAAAAACATCTAATTTATTTTTAATTTCATCAATTGATGGATTTACAAAAACACCAACAAATTTATCTTTATGAAATTTAAAATATTGGTTAACGAGAGAAAGTGTGTCCATATCTATAAACCTTGGACTCTTTTCATAAAAAATTAATCCTTGATAAGAAATATTTAAATCAAGACAGTGATTAATAATTGCTGGATTATTTTGTCCACAAATTTTTATTTTTATGTTGTTCACCATATTTTTTTAACAAATCTAGAGGTTTATTGCTTTCTATTAATTCTCTACCTATCACAACAAAGTTTGCACCATCTTGTAAAGCATTGTGAGCAAAAGTAACTCTTTTTTGATCATCATTTCTAGCAAACATTTTAACACCAGGCGTTATTTTAAGTAATTTATTAAATTTCCCTAAAACTTTTAGGTCTTCACCTGAACAAATAACACCATGAATGTTCGAATTTTTTGCTATTTCTGTAAATTTTTTTACGAGTTTTTTTGTATTTCTCTCTTTATATATTTTTTTGCTATCTTTTCCATCTAAGCTCGTCAATAAGGTTACTCCTAAAATTTTAGTTTTAAGTTTATTTTTCTTAATAGAGCTTACAGCAGCTTTCATCATCTCGTTACCCCCTGATACGTGCAATGTAAGGTAATCAGGATTTACATTTGACAACGAGTCGATCGCACTATTTATAGTGTTTGGAATATCATGTAGCTTTAAATCAAGAAATAATTTACATTTCAACTTTTTAATTTCTGATATTAACTCGTTTGAACGATTATTATAAAAAGCTCTGTATCCAACTTTAAAACCATAAACATGACGGTATAATTTTTTTACAATGCCAATATTTTTAGCATTCGATTTTAGATCAAGAGCTACAAAAGATTTAAATTTTTTCATTTAATTTTTTATTTATATTTTCACTTGCTTTAAATGTAACTTTCCATTTAGACGGTATATATATCTTTTTCTTATTTCTAGGATCAGACCCAAACCTAGAATTCATAAGCTTAGTTTTAAAAACGCCAAAGTTTCTTAACTCTATAGAAATATGTTCACAAATATTTTTTTCTAGAAGATAAAAAAACCTTTTAAATATGGCTTCGTTAATTTTTGGTGTTAAATCTGTTTCTGATTGAAGGAAAGTCTTTAGTATATCAGACTTATTTTTCTTCAGATTCCTTATCCCCATCTAAAGCCTTACCAAGGATATCCCCTAATACTGAACCAGAGGACTTAGATCCATATTTTTCTAACAAACTTTGCTCCTCATCTATTTCTAACTGTCTTATAGAAAGAGAAAATTTTCGATTTGTAAGATCAATAGAACTAATCTTTGCATCAATTTTTTGACCTTCATTATATCGAGAGATATTTTGTTCTTCTTTATTTTTTGAAAGCTCTTTTCTTCTTATAGTTGACTCAATAAAACTAGCAACTTCTACATCAATTCCATTATTGTTAATTTTAGTAATTGTAGCTGAAACAATATCTCCTTTAGATTTATCTTTGAAAAATTCATTAAACGGGTCTACGGACAATTGTTTAATACCAAAGCTTATCTTTTCTTTTTCTGGGTCTATTTCTAGAATTTTAACCTGAATACTCTGACCCTTTTGATATTTTTTTAGGGTTCTATCGCCATTAGAGTCTGTCCACGAAAGATCATTTTTATGAATAAGTCCGTCAATATTTTCGTTAAGTTTTGCAAATATACCAAATTCAGTAATGTTTTTAATTTCAGTATCAATTATTTGATCTTTTTTGTATTCGTTTAAAATATTCTCCCATGGATTTGGTTCAGTTTGTTTAATTCCAAGACTTATTCGTTTTTTCTCTTTATCTATTTCTAAAACCTTAACTCTGATGTTAAAGCCCACTTCTAAAATTTTATTTGGATGAATATTTTTTTTTGTCCAACTTATATCGTTAGAGTGAACTAACCCCTCTAAATCTTTTTCTGTAAGTTGAACAAAAGCACCATAGTCAGTTATATGCGTGATTTTTCCATCATAAATTTCATTAAGTGTTATTTTATTTTCTATTTTTTCCCATGGGTCATCCTTAAGTTGCTTATAACCTAAACTAATTTTATCTGAGTCATCTGAAACCTTAAGAATTTTGAATTCGTATTTCTTACCAATTTCTAAAACATCTGATGGATGACTAATTCTACTCCATGAAATATCACTCAAATGAACTAATCCATCTATACCACCAAGGTCAACGAAAGCCCCATAGTCTGTAAAAGTCTTTACTTTACCTGTAACAACAGATTCGCTTTGTGATTTTTCTAATATTTGGTTTTTTATTTCTTTCTGTTTCTCCTCAAGTATGGCTTTTCTTGAAACAACAATATTACCTTTTGAGTAATCCATTTTTAAAATTTCAAATGTTTCTTCTGTTTTGATAAGATGGCTTACATCTCTAACAGGTCGAACATCAATTTGACTCAAAGGTAAAAATGCATTTGTGCCCATTATCTTTACGTAAAGACCAGCTTTTGCTTTACCAACTATAAAACCTTTTACTCTTTCCTTTTTATCATAGAGTTTTTGTAGCTTTTCCCATGATTTCATCTTAATTGCTTTTTCATGAGAGACTTTAACGTTGCCTTCCCTATCTTCTAACTTTTCAACAAATACTTCAATTACTTGGCCTGTTTTTAATTCGTCAGACGATCCAGTATTTAGAAATTCTTCTATAGGTATTTGTCCCTCACTTTTGTATCCGATGTCAACTGTTATATGCTGATCACTTATTTTAAGAATTTTTCCAGAAATTATTTTATTTGCAGAGATAATATTTTTAGTCTCGAATTGTTGGTCTAGCAATTTGCCATACTCTTCGTTAGATATCATAATTCATTGTTTACCTTTCAAAATAAGTTACGTTTTTTTAAAGTTTTATTGATCTTTTTCAAGAGAAATTAATTACTAAATTGAGATATATGCCTAAAAAACGATGGATAGCTTGTTTTTACACAAGATTTATCATTAATTATATTATTTTTCCTACAAATCAAATTTGCAATAAAAAAAGACATTAAAATCCTATGATCGTGATTATGTTTTATTATTGCCCCACCTTTTTTTAAATCTCTATTACCATAAATATATAAATCATATTTTTTAATAATTGATTTAACTCCAATTTTTTTTAGATTCTCATGTATAAGAACTAATCTATTGCTTTCTTTAACTGTTAGTTCTTTCAGCCCTCTAAAAATTGTTAATCCATTTGCGAATGAAGCAACCACAGATAAAATTGGAATCTCATCTATTTGTATTGGAATATCCTCTGACTCTAAAGTTATTGAACTCAAATTTTTTTTCTGTTCAATTCTTAGGTCTGCAACTAATTCATTATGAATTTTTCTTTTATTTATCAACTTAATGTTTCCACCCATATTTTTTAAAGTTTTTATAAACCCTATTCTTGTTTTGTTAAAAAGAATATTTTTAACAATTAACTTAGATCCGGGTTTTAAACAAGCAGCTGAGATAAAAAATGCTGCTGAAGATGGATCACCTGGCACATTATAATTTATATTTTGGAGTTCCTTACTATTTTTCATGACTATAAATCTATGAATAGAGTTTTCTCTAACTTTAATATTATACCCCATTGACTTAAGCATATTTTCTGTGTGGTCTCTTGTTGTTTTAAACTCTTTTATTTTTACTTCACCATTAGTATTTAAAGCTGAGAGCATAATTGCGCTTTTGATTTGTGCAGAGGGAATAAGTATCTTAAAAGTTAGAGGTATTGCATTTCCAGCTCCTTTTATTTTAATCGGAGGAAATAAATTTTTTTTTAATTCAATTTTTGCGCCAATTTTAGACAGATGCTCTGTAACTCTTTTCATTGGCCTTTTATTTAAAGAATTATCACCAACTAACTTTGCTTCAATACTGTTTGACGAGATTAATCCAGATATTAGTCTTATTCCAGTTCCAGAATTACCGAAATCAATTGTTTTTGATGGCTCATGTAATCCTCCAGTAGGGATACCAAAAACGTGATATTTCTCTTTCTTTTTTTTAATTTGAACACCTAATAATCTCATCGCTTTTATAGTATTAATAACGTCTTCGCCCTCCAACAAATTAGTAATGATTGATTTGCCAATTGCTTGTCCTGCTAAAATTAAAATTCTATGACTAATTGACTTATCTCCAGGAGGTAGGTAAGTACCTTTTATTAAACTGTGATTACTGAGAGACATAATATTTATATTAGTTATAGTTTGTACCTAAGTAGATTTTTTTTACAAATTTATCTGAAGTTATTTCCTTAGGACTTCCAGATTTAATTATTTCACCGTTATAAATTATATGCCCATAATCAACGATACTTAGAGCCTCTTTAACGTTATGATCAGTTATTATCATTCCAATATTAAGTTTTTTTAATAATGTAATTGTAGATTTAACCTCTTCTATTGCTATTGGGTCAATACCCGCAAAAGGTTCATCAAGTAAAAGAAATTTTGGAGAACTAGCTAAAGCTCTTGCAATCTCAGTCCTTCTTCTCTCACCTCCAGACAATAGTTTACCTTTCGTATTTTGAAAATTATCCAAGGAAAATTGTTTAATTAAGTTTTTAGTTATTTTTATAGAGTTATCTTTATTATGAAATAACTCAGCTATTGAAAAGATATTATCATGAACACTTAAATCTCTAAAAATAGATGCCTCTTGTGGTAAATATGAAATACCAAGTTTTGTTCTTAAACTAAGATTTTTATCATTTAGAGTGTGATCATCTAATAAAATTTTACCAATATCTGGAGATAAAAATCCTGCAATAATATTAAAAAGAGTTGTCTTGCCACTACCATTTGGACCAAGTAATCCATTTATTATATTGCTTTTAAATTCTATATTAATTTTATTTAGAGCTTTTTTTGACTTGAAGCTTTTGCTTACCTCAATAAGTTTAATCGTTTGCATTATTTTCTAATAAAACTTCAACAAGCGACTGATTGTTAGCTGAGTTAAGTATTCTTTTGTTGTTATCAATATCAGCAATTAATTCATTACCAGTTAGTAATCTGGTTGGTGATTTAATTGATACATCACCAGTAAGCTTTATTATATTATCAGATCTGGTGTAAATAGCATAATCACCCTTAAATGTTTCCTCTTTAAATTCAATTACCACATTATTAAATAGTTCAATAGTTGTAAAAATTTCATCATTGTTTTCCTCAATATAATTAGCAATCATTTTGTCAGCAAAAGCAATAAACTTATCATTTTTAAACTCTACATCTCCATCCGCTATATAAATTTTATTTTCAGAGTCCCAAATTAAGCTATTACCAGCTTTAACATAACTTTCAGAACTTGCATTTGAGAAAAAAATTAAACAAACAATCAAATTAAAATATTTATTCATGAAAAATAAAGACGACTTCACCTTTAAAAAATATTTTACCATCATAATCATGATTTCTGAAACCCGCAGCTCTTAATGAGCCCATTTCATTAACTACTTCAACAATTTCTTCACTTTTTGATATTTCATCCAAAAGATTTATAGATATATTTTTTCCATAAATTTTATACTTTTTGTTTTCCAGGTATGATTTACCCTCAAGGTAAATGTTATTATCATCTAATTTATTTAACTTTTTTGAGCCAATTTTAGTTATTCCAGAGTTACTCAAAACAATACTAGAAAAATTCTCTACAGTAATAGCTTTTTGAATAAAGTTTTCAGTTAAGGGTTTTTGATTAAAGAAATATATAAAAATTTGAATACCTAAAAAAATAACGATTAATATTTCTATTATTTTTTTACTTATATGATTAATCATTTTCTAAACATTTTTTTAAATTCACAATGCCAATAGGTTTATTTTGACTCGCAACAATAAGGCTTGTAATTGAATATTTATTCATGAGTACTATAGCAGATGAAATTAATAAATCACTTTTTGCAACAATCGGTTTACTCTTCATTATTGTTGTTGCCTTTTTATTAACATCAATCTTTGCAATAGACCTTCTTAAATCACCATCGGTAATAATTCCTTTTATTTTTTTAGACTTATCTAGTATAACAACACAACCGTATTTCTTTTCAGTCATAACTAAAACTGCATCGATTATGGATGAATTTGACTGAATAATAGGTATATCAATATCCATAATATCATTTAGTGTCCTTAATTTCTTACCTATTTTCCCACCTGGGTGTAACTCACTAAAAGATCTTTTATCAAATTTTCTTAGACTCAATACCGAACAACATAGCGCATCACCTAGTGCTAAAGACATCGTAGTAGAGGTTGTAGGAATTATTTGTAATTTGTCAGCTTCTGAGTGAGGAGGTAAATTTAAATTAATATCTGAATTTTTTGATAATAAACTCTTGTTAGATGATGTTATTGAAATAATTTTAATCTTTTTTTTCTTACTAAAGTTTATTAGATCTGCCAATTCATGAGACTCTCCAGAGTTAGATAAAATTATAAGAAGGTCATTTTTTTCAATAATGCCCATATCACCATGACTTGCATCAACTGGGTTTAAGTAAATTGATGGTATTCCTGTTGAAGTGAAGGAGGCTGCTATCTTGCCTGCAATATTCCCACTTTTCCCAATTCCAGAGATAATCACCTTTCCATTCTGTTGGGATATTAATTCCACTGCTTTGATAAAATTCTTATCCAAACTTTTTGATAATTTAGAAAGAGCCATAGACTCTATATCTATAACTTTTTGACCTACTTTTTTAATATTAGATTTAATCATAGATTATTTGTGTGCAAATATGTCTATTTCTTCCCATCCTTGTAAATCTAAATCTACTCTTATTTCCAAAAATTTCATTATAGATTTAAATAGTTTTAATCTTTTTTGAGTAATCAACTTTTCATGAAGAGTATTTTTAATTTCTGATAAATACAAAACATCATTCATTGCATATTCAATTTGCTTTTTAGTAAGCTTTTTTTTACTCCAATCAGAGGACTGTTCTGTTTTATCTAATTTTATATCTAATATTTCATAAACAAGATCTTTAAGACCGTGCTTTGAAGAGTAAGTTCGAGTTAATTTTGATGCAACCTTTGTACAAAATACATTCTTTACACTAATTTTTAAATTTTCTTTTAATACTGCCATATCAAATCTTCCAAAATGAAAAATTTTTGTAAGATCCTTATTTTCTAGTAAAGTTTTTAAGTTCTTTGATAATTTTGGTGATAAATCCTCTTCAAATTTAATTAGATACACTTTTTTATCTATTTCATTTCTTAATTGTATTAGACAGAGTCTGTCTCTTTTAATATTTAAACCAAGAGTTTCAGTATCGATAGATATATCTCCTTTAAATGATTTTAAAACTTTGCTTGGTAGATCATTATGAAATAATTGATAATTTGACATCCTAGAACATATATTTATATAAGATAGATAATACAATGAAAAACAAAAATATTTTAGTTTTTGGATCAACAGGCTTTATAGGAAGAAGTATCTCAAAAAGACTCTTACAAAATGGTGACAAACTTATATGCCCTGTAAGAAATGCCAGTAAGGTTAAAAGAAATATACTTTCAGGAGACATAGGGCAGATAGAAGTAATTGAATTTGATATTAATAACTTAGATGAAATTAAAAGCTTAATAGAGAAATCAGATTTAGTAATTAATTTAATAGGAATTCTATATGAACAAAATAATTTATCCTTTGAACTAGCTCATTACTTGTTACCAAAAAAAATTGCTGGTTATTGTGAATTATATAAAAAACCATTTCTTCATGTTTCAAGTTTAGGTTCAACTTTTCAAACCAAATCAAATTATTTAATTAGCAAAAAAATGGGTGAAGAATTTATTGAAAATAATAACACCAATCATATTATTATAAGACCAAGTACAGTTTATGGTGAGGAGGATAATTTTATTAATTTATTTGGCAAGATGGCTAAAATTTTACCTTTCCTTCCATTAATTAAAAAAGGAAAAACTAGATTTCAACCAATTTATGTCAATGACTTATCTCTTTTAATTTTTAATCTATCAAATAATTTTGATAAATACAAAAATTCTAACTTAGCAGCTGTAGGTAATGAGATATTTACGTTTAAAGAAATTTTAAGTCATGTATTCATGTCTTTGAAAAAAAAGGAAAGATTTTTTTATATGCCTTCTTTTCTTGCAATCCTTCAAGGCAAAATATTAGAAAAACTCCCTAAACCTATTTTTACTTATGATCAGTATGTAACTCTTTCACATGATAGTATATCAGAGGGAAGTCAAAAATTAGTCACCGAGATATTGAAACAAGATCTGTCAAATATGAAAATTATAACTTCAGAGTATCTTAAAAAGTTTATTGATAGAGTTTAATAAACATAAATTAATAAGACTATGCCTATAAAAATTCTATAAACAACAAATGGTGTGAAGCCAATTTTATTTATAAAATTAATAAAAATAGAAATTGTGACATAAGCTGCAAAAAACGAAGAAAAAAAAACTATAAATAGACCCTTATCAATTATAACACTCTCAAAATCACTTATATTTGAAAAAAAAGATAATCCTATTATGGGTATACCCATATAAAAACTATAAATAGAGGAATATTTACGGTCTTCTCCAAATAATCTAAAGGCAATGATACAACTTCCTGCTCTACTAAAACCTGGTAAAAAGGCAAGACACTGAAAAAAACCAGCTAAAATAAATTTAGTACTTTTGCTTTTAATAACAATTTTAAATTTATTCGGTTTGTCTGCGATATAGAGCAATATTGCTCCGATTATTGAGGTGTATCCTATTAACTCTAAGCTAATAAAACTTAAATTATAAAATTTTAATATTATGCCCAGAAAAATTGCTGGTATAGTTGCATAAACTATTACCTTAAAGTTGTCTTTAATATTTGATTTTGAAAAATGTTTATGTGAAATCAGATATATTAATAAAGCTAACAAAGATGCAAAGTGGGCAGATGTTTCATATAAATAGTTTCTTGATTCTATATTCTTAAAAAGTATTGCTAAGATATTTAGGTGACCACTTGAACTAATGGGGATAAATTCAGTAATTCCTTGTATTAGTCCATAAAAAATATAGAAAATATCATCAATAGTCATAATTTATTATCATTTATTGGTTTACTAAGTATTAAAATCCTTATATTAATACCATCCGATTTATTTGTAGGAGAATATAGTAATATTTTATTATCATGTTAGAGTTTCATAAAAAAAAATCAAAGAATCCATCTAAAACTGAACCTGAAAAAAGGATAAAGGATTTTCAAGAGATTTACAGTCAGTTTGATAAAAATGACTCTGTTGAACAATCTTCAAGGTGCTCTCAGTGTGGAATACCATATTGTCAAATTCATTGTCCTTTAAATAATAATATACCTGATTGGCTACGTTACATCGCTGAAGGCCGATTGCAAGAAGCTTATCAAGTATCCGCTTCTACAAATGCATTCCCAGAGGTATGTGGGAGGGTCTGTCCCCAAGATCGATTGTGTGAAGGTAACTGCGTTGTTGAACAAGCGGGCTTTGGTGCAATTACAATTGGTAATTTAGAAAAATACTTAACAGAGATAGCATGGGAAAAAGGATGGGTTAAAAATTTATCTTCACAAAATCAATTCAAACAAAAAGTGGCTATTATAGGATCTGGTCCTGCAGGAATGGCTGCTTCAGCCTATTTAACTCAAAATGGATATCAAGTAGACGTCTTTGAAAAAAATGATCGAGCAGGTGGTTTGATGATTTATGGTATACCGAACTTCAAATTAGACAAAAAAATTGTTGAAAGAAGAACAGAGTGGCTTTTAGAGAGTGGTGTCAAATTTAATTTAAATATGGAAGTCGGAAAAAATATCTCCTTTCAAGATTTAGAAAATGATTACGACGCAATATTAATTGCAACTGGTGTTTATAAGGCTAGAAAACTAGATATTGATACCTCATCAGTAGACAATAGCATTCCTGCTTTAGATTTCTTAATTGAGAGCAATAGAACTGGATTAGGTGACTCTCCCTCAAAAAATAAATATCTTACAGCAAAAGATAAACACGTAGTTGTTATTGGAGGTGGAGATACAGCTATGGACTGTGTTAGAACAGCAATTAGACAACAAGCAAAAGAAGTCACTTGTCTTTATAGAAGAAATAAAGAAAACATGCCTGGATCAGCAAGAGAGGTTTTAAATGCAGAACAAGAGGGTATTAAATTTAATTGGTTATCTGTTCCGTCTAAAATTATAAGTGATAAATCTACTGCAACAAGTATCACATACAAAGTTGCTGCCTTAGGTGAGGTTGATGATAGTGGAAGAAGAAAACCAGTTGATACAGGTGTTGAAAAACAAATAAAAAGTGACTTAATTATCCAAGCTCTTGGTTTTGAACCTGAAGACTTGAACCACAATTTTAAAACAAATATTGAATTAACAAGCTGGAAAACAGTTAAAGTTGATTTTAAAAAGTTTCAGACCAGCAACCCAAAGGTTTTTGCTGCAGGGGATATCGTTAGGGGTGCCTCTCTGGTTGTTTGGGCGATACATGATGGCCGAGAGGTTGCAAAATCAATTCATAATTTTTTACAAAGTTCGAAAATTAAAAAAGCATCATGAAAAACAATCAATTAGAAATTTTTAAAATAAATAGACAAAAACTAAAAGATAATCACGTTTATAATGAAAAATATGAACATGATAATTGCGGTGTAGGTTTAGTTGCTTCAATAAACGGTGAGTCAAGAAGAGACATAGTCGAAAAAGGAGTTGAGGCACTTAAAGCAGTATTCCATAGAGGTGCGGTTGATGCTGATGGTAAAACTGGAGACGGTGCTGGTATAATGTTGGAGGTTTCAAATTCTTTCTTCAGCAAACAAGTTTTAAAAATGGGTCACAGAACAGCTAAAGACACTGTGTTAGGTGTAGGCATGATTTTTCTACCTAAAAGAGATTTTGGAGCCCAAGAAAAATGCAGAGCCATAGTTGAATATGAAATAATAAAATCTGGAATGAATTTGTATGGATGGAGACAGGTTCCTGTTAATACAGAAATCATTGGTGAAAAAGCTAACTATACTAAACCAGAAATAGAACAAATAATTTTCTCACCTAAAGAAAAAACACCTGATATCGAAAAGAAACTTTATTTAACAAGGAAAAGGATAGAGAACAAAATTAAAGCACAGAGTATTAACGATTTTTATGTCTGCTCTTTATCGACACAAACAATTGTTTACAAGGGTATGTTTTTAGCTGAACAGTTATCGGAGTTTTATCCAGATTTGCTAGATAATGAATTTAAATCTAAATTTTCTATTTACCATCAGAGATATTCTACTAACACGTTTCCTACGTGGTCCTTAGCGCAACCATTTCGAGTTTTGGCTCATAATGGTGAAATCAATACTCTGAAGGGAAATATAAATTGGATGAGCGCACATGAACCAAGAATTACACACCCCTTTTTTAACGAGAGAATTAATGATTTGAAACCTATACTCGACCCAGACGCCTCTGACTCTGCTTCGCTTGATGCTGCTTTTGAACTTTTTGTTCAAACTGATAGGGACATGCCTATGGCAAAATCAATGATAATTCCTGAGTCTTGGTCTAATCGATCTGATTTATCTGATCAATTAAAGGCTATGTATGCCTATTGTAACGCTGTCATTGAACCATGGGACGGACCAGCTGCTGTTTGTGGAAATTTTGGAGATTGGATAATTTCTGGTATGGACAGAAACGGGTTAAGGCCCCTACGGTACATACTTACGGATGACGATCTACTAATTTCAGGATCTGAAGTTGGAATGATTAATATAGATGAGAAAAATATTATAAAAAAAGGAAGAGTTGGACCTGGTGAATTAATAGCAGTTAATTACAAAGAGAATAAGTTTTATGAGAGCTTTGAATTAAAAGCATTACTCAGTCAACGTAATAATTACTCAGATTGGAATCAAAAAACTATAAAGTTAGATAACATATTATCTAATAAAAAAATTTATGAACCATCAATAAAGGATGAGGAAAATGTTTTTCAAATTGCTAAATCATTTAATTTAACATTAGAGACTCTTGATTTAATTTTAGATCCCATGGTTAAAACAGGTCAAGAGGCTGTTGGATCAATGGGAGACGACGCACCACTAAGTGTACTCACTGAAAGATATAGAGGTCTTCACAGTTTCTTTAAACAAAATTTTGCTCAAGTAACAAACCCTCCAATTGATAGCCTTAGGGAACAAGTTGTAATGAGTTTAAAAACTAGGCTTGGTAACCTTGGAAATATCGTAGAAGAGGATTCTGAACAATGTAATTTAGTACTTTTAGAGAGTCCTTTATTACTAGATAATGAACTGGAAACACTAAAAAATCATTTATCAAAGTATGTAACTGAGATTGACTGTACTTATAAATTGAATGAAGAGACTAATTTTTTAAATGAAATCCAAAGAATATGTTCTGAGGCTGAACAGGCAGTCAGATCTGGTTCTCAACATCTAATTATAACTGATAATAATATTAATAAAGACAGAATTGCTTTGCCAATGATACTTGCTACTAGCGCTGTTCACAGTCATTTAATTAAAAATAATTTAAGGACTTTTACTTCTTTAAACGTCTCTTCTAAAGAATGCCTTGATGTACACTACTTTGCAGTACTTATTGGTGTTGGCGCCACTACTGTCAATGCTTCATTAGTAGAAAAACTTATCTCAAATAGGTATAAAAAAAATATTTATCAGAATACTGATTACCCTCAACTAATTAAAAACTTTAAAAAATCTGTAGAGAAAGGATTAAGAAAAATTATCAGTAAAATGGGAATTTCAGTAATCAGTTCATATCGTGGTGCAAGAAATTTTGAAATAATTGGCCTAAGCAGAAGCATGGTAGAAAGTTTTTTTCCAGGAATGTCATCTAGAATTTCTGGTATTGGATTAGATGGATTAGAAAAAAGAGTTAGGCGACAGCATGGGATATCATTTAAAGCTGATAATGTAATTTTAGATATAGGTGGTGAATATAGATTTAGAGCTAATAGCGAAGCACACGCTTATGAGGGTGTTTCAATACATATGCTTCAAGAAGCAGTAACTAGAGACTCATATAATCTCTATAAAAAATATACCTCAAGAATTTATAGCTCCAAACCAATTCAAATAAGGGATTTACTTCAATTTAATGAAAGTAGCAATTCTATAAATTTGGACAATGTAGAGAGCATTTCTGAAATAAGAAAAAGCTTTGTATCACCTGGAATTTCACTTGGTGCTCTTAGCCCTGAGGCTCATGAAACTTTAGCTATTGCAATGAACAGAATAGGTTCAAAGTCAGATAGCGGAGAAGGAGGAGAGGATGCAAGAAGATATTCCAAATTAAAAAATGGTGATAATCCCAGCTCAGCGATAAAACAAGTCGCAAGCGGAAGATTTGGCGTGACCGCAGAATATTTGAATAATTGTTCAGAATTAGAAATTAAAATTGCTCAAGGTGCTAAGCCTGGAGAAGGTGGTCAATTACCTGGTTTTAAAGTCACTGATCTAATTGCTAAATTAAGACATAGTACAAAAGGTGTAACGCTTATCAGCCCTCCCCCACATCATGATATTTATTCTATAGAGGACCTAGCTCAACTTATTTACGATTTAAAACAAATCAATCCCATTGCAAAAGTTTGTGTAAAACTAGTCGCACAATCGGGAATAGGAACTGTTGCTGCTGGTGTTGCAAAAGCTAAAGCTGATGTAATTTTAGTTTCAGGACACTCAGGTGGAACAGGAGCAAGCCCTCAGTCGAGTATTAAGTATGTCGGCCTTCCATGGGAATTAGGAATAAGTGAGGTTCACCAAATTTTAGCTTTAAATGGTTTAAGAGACAAAGTTCTTCTTAGAACAGACGGAGGCATCAAGACAGGAAAAGATATTGTTATTGCTGCAATATTAGGAGCTGAGGAATATGGAATTGGTACAGCTTCATTAGTAGCTATGGGATGTATTATGGTCAGACAATGTCACTCTAATACTTGTCCAGTTGGTGTATGTACCCAAGATGAAAAACTTCGTGAAAAATTTGGAGGCACTCCTGAAAAAGTTGTGAATTTGTTTTCATTTATTGCCGAAGAAGTTAGAGAAATTCTTGCATCTTTAGGTTACAGATCCTTAAAAGATATTATTGGTAAAACAGAATTATTATCTCAAATTCATTATGGTTCCAGTGATTTAGATAATCTCGACTTAAATCCTATATTAACAAAGATTGATGATGGCAAAATCTATGATTACCATTCACCAAAAAAACGAAATGAAGTACCAAAAACACTTGACGATCAGTTTGAAAAAGACGGAAAAGACTTTATCAACTCAGGTCAAAAAATTGAACTTACATACAACATACAAAATACATTAAGAACAATAGGAACTAAAATTTCATCTATAATTACAAGAAAATATGGAATGAATACCTTATCTGAAGATCATGTCACTCTAAAACTAAGAGGCTCAGCTGGTCAGTCTTTGGGAGCTTTTGCTGTCAAAGGCCTTACTTTAAAAGTGTTTGGCGATGCTAATGATTATGTTGGTAAAGGTCTTTCTGGAGGAAAGATTATCGTCCAGCCAAGAAATTCTTTTACTCAACCTAGTCATGAAAATGTAATTATTGGAAATGTCACCCTTTATGGAGCTACTGATGGAAGGTTATATGCTTCTGGTCAAGCAGGTGACAGATTTTGTGTCAGAAATTCAGGTGCACTAGCAATTGTCGAAGGATGTGGTGCTAATGGTTGTGAGTACATGACAGGTGGGTCTGCAATTATTTTAGGAGATGTTGGTGATAACTTTGGTGCTGGTATGACCGGTGGTTCTGCTTTTATTTATTCTGAACAAAAGAACATTTCTGATTTGATGAACATGGAAACAATTGGACTTTATGAAGTAGACAATAAAGATTGGAAAAATCATCTTCTAGATCTTTTAAAAGATTTCTACAAAGAGACCAAATCAAAAAGAGTTGAGTTTATTATTGAAAATTATGACTCTGAGATCAAAAAATTTGCTCACGTCGTTCCTAAT
>CABYTH010000002.1:0-57450 GCA_902521835.1 uncultured Alphaproteobacteria bacterium | reverse complement strand
TGTGGATAGGAGTTTAGAAGCTAAAAGTAGAGATATAGTAATAGCTATATTTGAGGGAAGCTTAACTGTCAAAAGACTAGTTATCAAGACAGATGGCTCTGCTATCCTAAAAGCTGAGAACCCATTGTATAAAAATATATTAATATCAGAGTACGCAGAATTAGAAATATGGGGAGTTGTTACCAGTGCCATTCATCAATTTATCAAATAATGAATATAGTAGCCCTAGTAGATTGTAATTCATTTTATGCCTCGTGTGAGACTATCTTTAAACCTGATTTAAGTAAAAAACCTATTGTAGTCTTATCAAACAACGATGGATGTGTTATAGCTAGAAGTTCTGAGGCCAAGAAATTAGGAATTAAAATGGGAGTACCTTTCTTTGAGATAAAACAAATAATAAAAAAATATCCGGTACATGTGTTTTCATCAAATTACAGCTTATATGGAAATATCTCATCTAGGGTAATGGGAGTATTAAAAGAGTATTGTGATAGATTAGAAGTTTATTCTATAGATGAAGCTTTTTTAATATTAAATAAATATTCAGAAAGAAGTTTTGTTTCAAGAGCAGAAGGGATAAAAAAAATAATAAGGAAGTGGATAGGTATACCTGTAAGTATAGGAATAGCTAATAATAAAACCTTATCAAAAGTAGCAAACCATCTAGCTAAAAAAGATGAACTAGGGTCCCAAGTAGTAGAAATTATAAATCAAAAACAAATAGAAATATCCCTAAAGGTATTAGCGGTGGGTGATATCTGGGGAATAGGAGCTAGGATAGAGAAATTTCTTCAAAAAAATAGTATCTACTCCGCATACGATTTATATAAAGCAGATCCAAGATGGGTGAGGCAACACCTAGGAGTAGTGGGAGAGAGAACTTATAGAGAACTACACGGTGAAATATGCATACCAATAGTAGAGAAATCTGAGCCAAAAAAACAATGTCGAGTATCAAGATCTTTTGAAAATTATGTAACCAGTTTCCAAGATTTAGAAAAAAGAATAATATCTTATGCTACTAGAGCATCAGAAAAGATTAGATCTGACGGTTTGCAGGCAAAAAAAATTACTACATTTATTCGTTCAAATAAATTTAACAACAATAATAAACAATACTATGCAGCTAGGACTTTTGATTTTATATCTCCATCAAATGACTTATTTGAGACGATTAAATTTGCTATAAAGGCGCTAAAATCTATTTATCGACCAGAAATTAAATATAAAAAAGCAGGTGTTTTACTCTCAGATTTAACTCCAGAGGGAGAATACAATAGAGATTTATTCTTTCATCAATCAGAAGAGAGTATTTTAAAAAAGATTAGGGTAAACAAGGTATTTGATAATCTAAATAACAGATATGGAAGCGGGACTATATGTGTTGCCAAAGAAAACTACGAAAAGTTTTACATAACTAGGCGACAAAACTTAAGCCCCGCATACACATCAAATTTTGATGATCTACCTAATGTAAATTAGTTTACAGCAGGTATTGATGCCATAGACTCTTCAAAAGCTTCAGTATCAAATTTATCTTCAGCAAGATTGCCTGAAAAATAATCCATATATGCTTGCATATCAAAATGACCATGCCCACAAAGATTGAACAAAATTGCTTTTGATTTACCCTCGGCTTTACACTTAAGAGCTTCATCAACAGCACCTTTAATGGCGTGAGTGGCCTCAGGTGCTGGCATGATACCCTCAGTTCTGGCAAATTGTATACCGGCTTCTAAGCACTCTTTTTGACCATAAGCTCGAGGTTCCATATGACCATTATGAACCAAGTGCGATAGCATTGGAGACATTCCATGATATCTTAGGCCACCTACATGAGTGGGTGATGGCATAAAATCAGAACCTAAAGTGTGCATCTTTAACAATGGTGCAGATTTTAGAGTATCACCAAAGTCATAGGAATACTTACCTTTTGTTAAAGAAGGACAAGATGATGGCTCAACTGCAATAGCATGAACATCTTGTTCTCCTCTAAATTTTTTTCCTAAAAAAGGATTACATAAACCTGAGAAATTACTCCCTCCGCCAGTACATCCGATAACAATATCAGGATAATCATTAGCCATTTCCATTTGTAGAAGTGCCTCTTGCCCAATAATAGACTGATGCATTAAGACATGATTAAGAACACTACCTAATGCATATTTTGTATCATTATTTGTAGCTGCAACTTCTGCTGCCTCAGAGATTGCTATACCAAGCGAGCCTGAACTATTTGGATCCTTTTCAAGTATAGCTCTTCCTGAATTTGTTTCATTTGACGGACTAGCAACAACACTACCACCGTAACTTTCAATTATAGCTCTTCTGTAAGGTTTTTGATCATAGCTTACTCTTACCATGAATACTTTTATTTCTATTCCAAACACGGCTCCGGCATAACTTAATGCTGTTCCCCATTGACCAGCACCAGTCTCAGTTGCTATCTTTTTTACGCCTGCCTCTTTATTATAAAAAGCCTGAGCTAATGCAGTATTTGGTTTATGGCTACCTGAAGGACTTGCTCCTTCGTATTTGTAATAAATTCTGGCTGGAGTATCTAATGCCTTCTCTAAAGCTCTAGCCCTTACTAGCGGTGTAGATCTCCAACGACTGTAGGCCTCTAAAACTGGTCCCGGTATATCAATATATCTCTCTTGGGTAACTTCTTGCATTATTAATTCCATTGGAAATAAAGGTGCTAAGTCATCTGGACCTATTGGCTGTTTTGTTCCTGGATTTAAGGGTGGGCTCATAGGCTCTTTTAAATCCGCTCCCAGGTTGTACCACTGTCTTGGCACATCACTGTCTTTTAAAAAAAATTTACTATCCTCACTCATAATGAAGAATTTTATTGTATTTGTTAGACAAAAAGTAGGATTATTTACTCACTATAAAACCTATTTAAGGCTGCTTCTTTGTTAATTAAGGGTAAAAGTTGTGCTACGAGCACACCAATAAGTATTAAAAAACAAGCAAAAATCTGAACATTTGTCAAAAATTGAGAAAGAATAACCCAAGCTGCTAACGATCCAAATACACCTTCAAGAGAAAATGTAATTGCTGCTGTAGAGGGTTTTACATACCTTTGACCAAAAACTTGTAGAGTATAAGCAATCCCACTTGACATTACACCTACATATAAAAGCTCAAAGATTTCTTTTGATATCCCGTCAATAGTAGGATTTTCAAAAATGAATACAAATGGCAAACTATAAAAAAAACATAATAGAAATTGAGATGATGCTAAGGTAAATGGCGCATTTATAATTTCAAAGTATTCATCAATTAAAATGCAATGTATTGCAAAAAATAAAGCACATACAATTACAAGTATATCAGCAAATTGTGCTTCAAAACTATTTTCAAGAGTTAAGTAATAAGACCCTACGAGACATATTGATACGGATAGCCAAATACTCCAATGTATTTTCTTTTTTAAAAATAATCTCGATATTATAGGAACAAATGGAACATATAATATAGTTAAAAAAGCTGCATTTCCTACTTTAGTATACTGTAAAGCGTATTGTTGAAGGTAAGTTCCTAATAATAAACTTAAACCAGTTAAAAGAATTACGAATATAAATTTTTTTTTATTTTTAAGATTTTTAATTTTATTTATTTCATAAAAAGCAAATGGTAAAACTATTATTCCACCAATTAAAAAACGCATATTTGTAAAAGTTAGTGGACCAATAAATTCCATTCCTGTAGTTTGAGCCACAAATGCAGTACCCCAAATTATTGATGCTATTATGAGACATAAAGTAGATAAGAAATGTTTGGAGTTCATAAGAAACTGGCTCCGCAGGTAGGATTCGAACCTACGACCTGTCGGTTAACAGCCGAATGCTCTACCGCTGAGCTACTGCGGAACGTTGCATCAAACTACAATAATTTTTTAATTTTTCAATTAGCATTTTTTAATTCAATTTTAAAAATAATTTTCAATGATATTAGGGTTTATTTGGATATAATATGTTGATGGAAAAAATTATTTCACCTTGTATATCAATATGCAAAACAGATCCATCTACCGGATATTGTTATGGCTGTGCTAGAACTTCTGAAGAAAAAGCTATATGGAAAGACGAAAATACGACAAATGAATGGAAAATAAATAATATTTCCGAGTTAAAAAATAGACTTTCTGGTTGGCAATTATCATCATTTGAGGAGTCATATGATTTTAAAATAAAAAACGGAATATCTCTAGCAAAGCATAAAATGATGAATAAATGAAAAAAATTAAAGGCTCGTGTCTTTGCAAGAAAATTACCTTTGAGATTAAAAATGAATGTAGATACTCAGTTTTTTGCCATTGCCAGATGTGCCAGGCTTCAAATGCTGAATTTAGCTCTTATACAAAAGTAAAAAAAGAAAATCTAAATTTTAAAAGTAAAAAAACTTTAAAATGGTTTATTTCTAGTAAATATTATAAAAGAGGTTTTTGTTCAATTTGTGGAAGTTCATTATTTTTTCAAAAAAAATCTTCAGATGATTATATCTCAATATCAACTGGTACCTTAAATAAAAATATACCTTCTATCGGCCATATTTTTTACAAATATAAAAAATCAAAAATTAATTTTTCTAAATTAAAAAAATTTCCTCAATCTGCCCAAGGATATTTTGATAAGTTTATTTACAGAATTAAATGAATTACTCATTAACAATCAAGATTATCTTAATATTATTATTTATATACCTTTTAATTATCTTTTATGTTTATACAAAACAAAGATCTCTTCTTTATGTCCCTCAAATTGATAATTATGATGATGAATTACTATCCATTCCTGCGGAACAAGTATTTATTGAAAATAGCTCAAATATAAAATTAAGGTCAATTTTTTATAAACATCCATCCAATACTAAAACTACATTACTAATGTTTCACGGTAATGCTGGCCCTATTGAAAATAGATTTTATAAAATTAACAAGTTATCAAAATATGACCAAAATATTTTACTTATTTCTTGGAGATCATATAGCGGTAATGATGGTGAACCTACTGAGGATGGTTTATATGATGACGCTAGAAGTGCTATAAAATGGCTTGAAGAAAAAAATATTTCTAAAAAGGACATCATTATTTATGGAGAATCTTTAGGAACTGCTGTTAGTATAGAAATAGCCCAGAATAATAATTTTAAGGGTCTAATTCTGGAGGCGCCATTTACTTCAATGATTGATGCTGCTAAATTTCATTATCCATACCTTCCTGTTTCAATCATGCTTAAAGATAAGTATTTAAGTGATAAAAAGATTAAAAACGTTATTTCCCCTATATTTATTATGCACGCCACAGGGGATGATATTGTTCCATTTAGAATGGGTGAAAAAATGTACAAATTAGCAAATTCACCTAAAAGTAGTTATTTCGTTGATGAGAATGAACATTTAGTAACTTATGATGAAAATTTAATGAATAAAATGGATGAGTTTTATGAAACTATAATTAATGATGAATAAATTTAATAATCTTCCAGAACTATTTTTTTTTCAAGCAGATAAAAACAAAAATAATCAACACTTACTAAAACTCGACTCAAACAATCAAGTTATCTCAATGAGTTGGTTAGAGACAAAAAATCTAACAACAAAAATACACAATTTTTTAGCAAACAAATATTTAGGTGAATTAGAGAGAGTTTTATTGGTTTCAGAAAATAGACCTGAATGGATGGCCTCTGATATCGCTATAATGTCTAATAAACTTATTTGTGTCCCCAACTATACAACTTATACTGCAAGAGATTTTGAGCATATTTTAAACGATTCTCAGCCTGTTGGTTTAATAGTTTCAAATAAAAATTTACTTCAGACAATTTTAATTGCTAGCGAAAAAGTTAAATATAATTTCAAATTTATCTTATGTTTTGATTATTTTGAAAATAATTCAATTTCAAATTTAGTATTTTTAAATGACTTAACAGATGACAATAATGATAATAACAGAGAAAAAATTAAAGAAATTAAGCGCAAAGATCCAGCTTGCATTATTTACACGTCAGGTACACAAGGATTACCGAAAGGTGTTATTTTAAGTCATGGGGGCATATTAAGTAATTGTGAAGGAGCATATGAACTTCTTAAAACTATAAAGAGTCCAGATTTAACCTTTCTTACTTGGTTACCTTTATCTCATTCATATGAACATGCAGTTCAATTTGTTCAGATTATTTTAGAAGCAAAAGTATTTTACAATAAAAGTATTGAAACACTTCTGCCTACAGTAAAAATTGCACAACCTCATATAATGACTGCTGTTCCAAGATTTTATAATAATCTCCATGCAAAAATGAATATTAATCTGAAAAATCAGTCTAATTTTAAACAAAATTTATTTAATAAGACTATCCAGCTAGGAACAAAAAAATTTAAAAATATTAAATTAAGTTTTAGTGAGAATATAATTAACCTAATATTAGATAAATTAGTCAGAAAAAAAGTAAAAAATAATTTTGGTGGCAGATTAGAGGCTTTTATATCAGGTGGAGGACCTCTTGATAGTCAAGTAGGGGAGGCGCTTAATGCCCTTGGATTAAAGACTTTACAAGGTTATGGCTTAACAGAAACCTCACCAGTTGTAAGCTGCAATTTATTAAATAAAGTAAAAGTTGATACAGTTGGTCCTATATTTCCTGGAGTTGAAGTTAAATTAGCAGAAGATGGTGAAATATTAGTTAAAGGGGAGAACCTTATGCTGGGCTATTGGAATAATAAAGAAGCTACTGAGCAAACAATAAAAGATGGTTGGCTCCATACGGGGGATATTGGTGAATTTGATGAGGACAATTATCTAAAAATTACAGATCGTAAAAAGGATATAATAGTATCTCTAGGAGGTGATAATATTGCACCATCTAAGATTGAAAATCTATTAACTTTATCTCCTGAGATAGAACAAGCCTGTGTCTTTGGTGAACAAAAGAATTATATTGCAGCATTGTTAGTATTAAACTCAGAGAGTAAATCTAGTGATGAAGATATTCAAAGATATATTGATGAAGTAAATAAAGACTTAACTCAACCAGAAAAAATTAAAAAGTTTATCTTTATTAATGAGCCTTTTAGTATTGAAAATAACCTAATGACTCCCACAATGAAAGTTAGAAGACATGAGGTACAAAAAAAATATCAAAATCAAATTGATCAATTATTTTAATGCAATTATTTGCAGCCATAGATTTTGAAACAGCCACAAGTGAGAGAACATCAGCATGTGCTATTGGATATGTAATATTTAATAAAACTAAAATTATAAAAAAAGTCTCCCATTTAATAAGACCACCTAAACCTGAAGTTCATTTTACAGATATTCATGGTTTAACATGGGATATGTTAAAGAAAGCTAAAACATTTGATAAAGTGTGGCGCCAAATTAAGAGTGAATTATCAGCTGTTGATTACTTTTTTGCTCATAATGCTCCTTTTGATCGATCTGTCCTACACTCATGTTGTTATTTTTATAATATCGACCTACCTAAACAAGAATTTAAAGACACTGTTGCAATCGCAAGAAAATATTGGGAATTTGAAAACAATAAACTTAATACAGTATGTAAAAATTTAAGAATTCCATTAAATCATCACGATGCATTATCAGATGCTAAAGGATGTGCTTTGATAGCTATTGAGGCTTTTAAAAAAGGTTATTTTATTTAATTTTATTACCTACAAAGCTCATAGAAGAAAAAATAATTATCAAGACAAGACTCATATAGATCAATGTGTTTATCGAATTTGTCTCATCTAATATCAAACCGTATAAGAAAGGGGAGGCTGCTGAGGCCAATACACCAAAAAATGTTAAAAGGGCCCTTATTGCACCTAGGTTTTTGACTCCATACATTTCAGCCCATAAAGAATTAGACATATTTTCAGTAAAGCCATTTGATAATCCAAGACCTGCCATGTAAAGATATAATACAAATATATGATTTGAAAATAACATCACAATAAATATTAAAGCCATGGGAGTTAAATGAAATGTGATTACTCTCCTACCAGAAAATTTATCGACTAATAAACCAGAAACTAATGATCCACCAATTCCACAGATTGCATAAAAAATAAAACTTTGTGCAATATCTAACATTGTCCAATTATTCAATTGTCCAATAAAAACTTGATGAAATAAAAAACCAGTTACTGTAAATGACATAAATAATGTAAGAGGTAAATAAAGATAAAATTTAAGATCTTTTAAAACATCTCTTCTTCTCCATGAAAATGAATTTTGTATATCTTCATTCTCAAACCCAGTTTCACTTTTAAAATTATCTTTATCTAATAGGTAGTATAAAAATACTCCGAAAAATATTATTATAAATACAGATGAACTAAACCAGGTAATTCTCCAGCCAAAAGTTAATATTAAAATTACTACTACAAATGGATAAATCATCTCGCCAAAAGAAAATCCAAATCCAGATATAGCTAATGCTTTTCCTCTATTAGCTTTAAAGTATCTTGCCATAGTTGTTCTTGAAGTGTGTCCCATAAGCCCTTGTCCAAAAAGTCTTAAAAAATAAATTACAAAAAAAAGAAGTATTACATTAAACACAATACTTGCAAAAAAACATGTTATCGAGAGACCCAATACAATGGCTAAAGTATATTTTTTGAGAGAGACCGTATCTATAAGTTTGCCAGCCCATATAATAGTTAACGCACTTAAAATTGTAGCTATTGAATACAGACTGCCAAATTGAGTATTACTTAAGTTAAATGTTTCTCTAAAATCTTCACTAAAAAGAGATATAAAAAATGTTTGTCCAAATCCTGATGCGAAAGCTATTAGAAAGCCAAATATTAATAAATTTGAATTTTTATTTATAAAATTAATCAAAACAAGAGGGATATTATGATTTAATGACTATATATCAATTATAATAAAGAAAGGGACCACTGGTGAGCACAATTAAAAGAACTGATGATGATAATCATCCAATTATAAAGGAAGTCTATGAAGATATTAAACAATCAAGAAACACAGCTTATATAGGTAATTTTTGGAAATATTTAGCATTCGACCCTCAATTACTAAAAAATGTTTGGAGTGATGTTAAAGATTTAATGGTTAAACAAACCATAATTCCTAATAAAACTAAAGAGATGATTTATATGGCAGTCTCTATAACAAATAATTGCTCGTATTGCACACACTCACACACAGCTGCAGCAAAAAAACTTGGGATGACTGAAGACGAACATTCAGAATTTTTAAATATTGTAGCTCTTGCAGCAAAAACAAATCAACTGGTCAATAGTATACAAGTGCCAGTAGATGAAATATTTGATGAAGACATAGAAAAATAATCCAATGGAATTCTTAATATGGTTTTGGAATGCAGGTGAACTTTTGATGATTATAGGTATTGGTATAATTATAATTGGATTATTATTTTATAGAAAAAAAAAATAAATTTTTAACTTATTTATTTAATTATTTTATTTATGATCCCCAGAATTATTATAATATTGATTAATGTATTACGATGATGATAATAATGACGATAATACGCTGTTAGGTAGACTTACTGAGTTAAATAGAGCCCTAAGTCAAATGATGAGGAACACCAGCGAAAGAAATATCGTTGAAAAGTTACATACTTACCAACTTGCTATAAAAAAAACTCTAAAAATTATGACTAAAAAGCAGCTTAGCACTATTTCCGAGTCCTCCAATGAATACGAAGATAGATTAGAACGAGGAGACTTTGACTAATTTTTTTAGTCTATATTTTTAAAACCGTAGCCTGTTTTTTTTACTCTTGTTTTAAAATAATTCTTATTAAACTTGTTAATTGTAGGTTTAGTATTTATTTGCTTGGCAATTTTAATACCAGCTTTTTTTAGAGAAGAAACTTTTGTAAAATTATTTGTGATAATATTGACTTTATTCACTTTTAATAACTTAAGTATCTTAGCGGCAATATTAAAATCTCTTTCATCATCTAAAAAACCTATGTTGTGATCAGCATCAATAGTATCCAAGCCTTTTGACTGAAGAGAATATGCCCTCATTTTATTGGCTAGTCCTATACCTCTCCCTTCCTGATCTAAATAAAGGATAATACCTCCTTTATTTTTAACCATATAGTTTAGAGAGTTATTTAATTGTTCTCCGCAATCACATTTTCTAGAGTGAAATATATCCCCAGTAAAACAAGCTGAGTGGATTCTAAGGTTTGTTGGTTGTTTTAAATTTTTTGGTTTAATTATGATTGCAATATGTCTTCTAGCTCCAATATATGACTTAAAAATATTAAAAGTAGTAGATGCAACATTTGGTAAGGGCACATTTGCACTTGAAACTAATTTGATACTATTTGTTATAAATTTATTCTGATTTTTTAACTCTTTATGGTTAAATCTTAATAGTCCAAGTTGTAATATTAGATTATCAATATTTTTATAGTATTTAGAATTAATTTTTTTAAATACAAGTGATGGTATTACCTTCGCATTTTTGGCTATATCTAAACAGACATTATGGAAGTCTTTACTTTTGATATAAGGCTCATCTTTAAATAATATTTTATTTTGATCAGATAAAGGGTTAATGAATAAACTTAATAAAGATTTGTTTGATATTTTTTCATTTATTTTTAAATAAATATTTGTTGATACTTTATTTTCAAATATTGATTTTGCTTTTTGTTTTGTGATTAAAAGATATTTGTCTTTTTGTAGGTATTGATTGAATTGATTAAGAATTTTATTGTCCGAATGTTCAATATTAAAGAACATCCAATAATTTTTATTTTCTTTGATAACTATTGGTCTTCCGGTTCTAAGCTCATTAATAGCTCTATCAATAAATGTACCAAAATTTGATTTTAAACTCATAGACTATATATATACTCAATAGTACTTGATACAGATGAAAAATGATAACAAAGCATAATATTTCTTCACTATTTGAATTTGTAAAAAAACAAAAAAAATCAAATATCTTAAGAATTGATTTAATTAACAAATCGTTTGTACTTAGTCAACATTCTAAAACCAATCATATTTTAATTGATAAAAATGGCGTTAATTTTAATTGTAAGATTGAAAAAAAAATAAATGAAATAGCACAAATTTTGTTACCAATATTGATGATAAAAAAAAAATTCTATATCGGTCAAATTGGGCAAAGCTTAGACGGTAAAATTGCACTCTTAAACGGCAATTCTCATTACATTAATGATAAAAATAGTATTTCATACCTTCATAGTCTTCGTTCGGTGTGTGATGCAGTTATAGTTGGTGTAAATACAATAAAAAAAGATAATCCCTTGCTCACTACAAGAGCAATTAAGGGCTCAAATCCTCAGAGGATAATTATAGATCCGTCACTAAAATTAACAAATAACTATCAAATATTTAAAGATGGTTTTTCAAATATTATATTTACACACTCTAATATTAAAAAGAATTTAAATAATACACAAATTTATAAATTACCTGAAAGAAATTTCACAAATCTTATATACAAACATATAAATAATTTAGGTTTTAAGCTCGTATTAGTAGAAGGTGGTTCTAAAACTATATCTAAATTTCTTGAGAATAAATTATTAGATATTATGCAATTTATAATTGCACCTACAATTATTGGTTCTGGTATTAATTCTATAAATATAAAACCTATAACAAATTTAAAAAAAGTTATTAGAACAAAAAATAAAATTTATAAATTTGGCGAAGAAATAATAGTAAGCTTAGAGTTTTAAAGCTAAAAAATCTTTATTTCTTAGAAAAAATTTTGATTTATTTTTTTTAATATTTTCCCTTCTAAAATCTAACCACCTATCTAATGATATCTTATTTTTTTCAAGTACATTTTCACAAAAATCTAAAAACATATTTTGAAATTTTTTATTCTTTGATACATCCCAACTCGAGTCAAAAACAAATGTTTTGTGTGACTTAGAAAACAATTTATTAATTATTTGACTACAGTTTTTACCAACTGCTTTTTGCCCAATACCTTTATCTGACTCCTGATCTTTATTAAATAGATTTAAAACGTATTGATCATCTTTATGTTTTGGGTGGAATTTAAAAAATCCATCATAATTAATCGAAAAATATATAACTTTTGTATTTAGATTTTGTTTTTTAAATTCTAAATACCAATTTTTTGGCATTATATCTAAATACGCAGATCCTGTAATAATATCGTATTTTTTGAATTCAAAATTTTTAATATTTTTGATTAAATCAAATTTTTTATAATTTATATTTATAATTTTATTCTTATTATTTGTTTTTTTCTTAAATTCTTTAATTGACTCAAATGATATGTCTATCATATCCCATGATTGCCTTTTTTTAAGTTTAGGGTACAGATATCTATAGTTAGAACCTGTTCCACAACCTAAATCAACGATAGACAATATTTTGTAGTCTTGAAAATATCTATTAATTTTTTCTACGATTTTTTTATTTCTTGAAACTTTGTCAATTTTCTCTCGAAGAAATAGCCAATCATTATTAAATTTATGCATCTTTAATTATCTTGATAAAAAGATCTCCAGATTGTATTGGTGTTAAAAATTTTCTCTTATTTTGTGATAATTTTTTTGATAAATCTGAATTAAATGCATTTTTAGTGATTAATTTTGATAAACTTTTTTCTTTGAAATTATTTAAGTAGATAATTCCATCCTTTTTTAGAGTACTCATAATTGTTTTAGTTTTATATGTAATAATCATTTTTTTGAGTTGAAGGGCATTAGCAAGTGACATACCAAAACCTTCATATTTACTTACTGAGACATAGAAGTCACACTTAGAATATAGTTTTGATAATAAATTAGTCGATACATTACTATGAAACTTAACTTTATTACTTAATTTATAATTACTTATAATTTTTAGTAATCTATTATAGTACTTACTCTCTCTAGTTATATCTCCTACAATATTTAATTTTATTTTATCCATGTATCTTAATTCGTTTAATAGATAATGATAATTTTTTCTCTCAATAATACTTCCTACAGATAGTAAATTTATATTTTTATCCCTTTTATATTTATATTTTTTTAATTTTTCTATTCCAGGCTCTACAACTTGAATTTTTCGCTTATTAATTTTAAATTTTTCAAAAATTAGTTGTTTTGTATCATTTGAAGTGACGATTATTTTTTTCGTTTTCTTATATAATTTTTTAGCGTTCTTAAGAAAAAATTGACTTTGATTGCCATTAAATTCTAGATAAAGAGGGTGGTGTATAAGAGCTATTACTACAAATCTATCTAAAGAGTTTATTATACTACCAATACACTCAAAAACTAATCCATCAATAATTAGTACTGCATTATCAGGTAATTTTTCTAAAGTTTTTTTTAGATTTTTTAAGTCATTTTCTTTAGGAAAGGGAAAGCTGTTAGCTAGTTTGATAGCATTTAAATTAAATTTAATTTTTTTTGCTCTTCTTAATATATTTTTTTCATAAATGTAACCGCCTGTTTTTGTATTAATATCACCCGGATAAAAAAAATAATAAGATTTATTGTGTATTACTGATCTCTTGTTCATAAGAAGCCCAAGCTACATTTGATTCAGTTAAAATAATTTTAATTTTATGCAACTTGTTAAAATCTTCTATGTAATCTTTTTGTAATTTAGCGCATATTCTATCAAAAATATCTTTTGCAAGAAATTCCGTAGAGGTAATTATATTTTTAAATTCTTCAATTTCGTCTAAATTTTTATAACTATAAAATTTTAATACGTCAGAGAGAATTTCTGTCACAACCCCGAGATCCATAATAATGTTATATTTGTTAATCTCTTTTGCATAAAACTCAGCATCAACTATGTAGGTCGCTCCATGCATATTCTGTGCTGGTCCAAAAACCTCACCTGGGAGAGAATGTGCAATTAAAATATTATTTCGAACAGTAATTGAATACATTTTTAATACTTTATAGCATGCATTATGCTTTCTGGATTATTTAATATTGAAATATAATCTTTCTCTAGATCCTTAAAGTCACTTTCAGTGTTTATTAATTTAAGAAGTTGGTTATTAGATAAAGCATAAATTGCTAAATTCAATCTCTTTTTATAATCATATTTTTTTGATAAATACTTTGGAATATTTGAAACTTGAGAACCAATAATCTTTAATCTCTTTGAGTGAAAATTACCTCCTAAATTTATATGACCTTTTTTATTTCCATACCAACTAGCCTCAATAAATTTTCCCTCTAAATTTAATTTATTTAGTGATTGGTTTAATACATCATAATTAGATGTTGTATTAATTATAACATCTAAATCTTTAATTTTTTTAAAATTAATAAATTTTAGTCCTAAAATATTAGCAAATTTCTTCTTTTTAATATTTATGTCAGTAATAAAGACATTTTTAAATTTTAGTAATTTATAATAGTATGCAGTTAAAATACCAACAGAGCCCATCCCTACTATCAATATTTTGTTATTTAATTTTGCTTGAGTATCCCAAAAGATATTAATAGCTGTTTCCATATTTGCTGTTAGTAAATATTTTCGAATATCACCATTACCTTTCAAAATATTCACATTATTTATATCAATCTTAAATAGTGACTGATGAGGGTAAAGACAGAATGTATTTTTATTTAAATATTTTTTTGGTCCTTCAACTATTTTACCAACATTAATGTAACCGTATTTAATTGGAAAAGAAAAAGATCCCTCTTGAAAAGGAGATTTCATTATATCGAATTGATCTTTACTAATACTACCAGATGCTACTAATCTCTCAGTACCTTTACTAATTCCTGAATAAAGAGTTTTTACAAGAACAGTTTTAGAGTTTTTTTTATAGCTTAGTATTTTTTTCTTAATAATTGCTTTATTTTCATTCTTAAGCCATAGAGAATAAGTTTCCATAATAATTATATAAATGTTAAATATCACTTATGCTATCAAAGTTTTGGTCCGATTTAACATCAGCAGATATTAGTAAATTAGGTAAAAATAAAATACTTATTCTCCCATTTTCATCTGTAGAACAACATGGAGAACACCTTCCATCAGGTACTGATAAATTGATATTAGATGGAATTTTAAATACTTTTATTATGAAATATCCCAAACTTAATAAATATTTAATTCTACCAAATATCTCAATAGGTTCAGCGAGTGAGCATAATAGCTTTGAGGGCACTCTATCTTCGAACTCTACAAATTATATAGATTATATTATCAGCATAGTTGGTGAGTTATGTATTCGTAGATATAAAAAATTTATCTTTTTAAATAGTCATGGCGGACAAATTAGTCACTTAGATATAGCTGCTAAAGAAATTAAAAGTAGATATAAAGCTGTCGATATTGTTAAGGCACATTATTTTTTATTTAAAGGTTTTGAAAAAATTATTCCAAAAAAGGAATTACTTTATGGATATCATGGAGGTGAATTTGAAACATCAATAATGCTCCACCTTTATCCAGAATTGATAAAATTAAATAAAATTAAAAGAAACAAACTCTCATCTGACTTTAAATCAAAAAAAATAATTTCTTATGAAAGAACAATTAAAAGAGCTTGGAATACAAAAGATTTGTCCAAGACAGGTATAATTGGCAATCCTACAAAATCCTCTGCAGATAAAGGAAAAAGAATTCTAGATCTTACATCAAGAACTTTAAAAAAAATAATTGATGAAATGAAGTAGTGGAGGCCCACCCCGGAATCGAACCGAGCTACAAGGATTTGCAGTCCTCTGCATAACCAATCTGCCAGCGGGCCATAAAACTTAGCATAACACTTTTATTGATATTTGTAATCGGGATTAGTGCCAGATGTGTATTCTATACCATCAATTACTACTTTTGGCCAAGTACCAATTCCAATAAGTTTGGGTCTTGACTCCAGATAATCTAAAATACCTTGAATCTTTTCAAAATCGCTCATAAATTTTTTTAACTTTGGAAAGTTATCTAAAATTTTATTATCTAATAGCAATGCTAGTGAAACATGATGATAAACATTAAAGTCACAATAAAATGCTCTTTCTCCTAAAAAAAAATTACCTTCATATTTACTTAATAACTTTTCAAAATTTGTAAAAGCTTTGGGTAAAATTTCATCTAAAAGATTTTTTTTATTCTTTAAGTGCATTTCACCAACCCAAACATTTATTGTTGGATTTAAAGGAAAAAATAAATCATGGGCAGACTCAAATATAGAGTCAGCATAAGCCACCATTTCCTCATTATTGGGGATATTGTTTGTAAGCTTAGCTATATATCTTGAGATAGTATTGCTTTGCCATATTTCAATTTTCTCATCTATAACAAGCAAAGGTAATTTATGAAAAATCACCTCTTTTTTGACATCACCCCATGGTTTTTTAAAATAATCCCATGCCATTTCATATGAATATTCGATACCCGCAGTATGTAGCATCATTCTTGGAGCCTCACACAAAGCTCTAAGATTGAAATAGATTAACTGTAGTTTAGACATAAAGTTTATATTAATATTTTTATATTATAAATATTTGTCATGAAAACTAAAAATTATTTATCTGAAGCACAAAATTTTCTGAAAAGAAATACACAAGTAAAATCATTTGATATTGTCATGCATGACTGTAATGGTGTAGGTCGTGGAAAAATAATTAGAAGAAATGAGTTATTAAATTTGTATAAGTCAGGTAGGCAATTTCCTCTTTCTTTACTTGGAATGGATATTACTGGTGAGGATACACCTGAAACAGGATTAATTTTAGAGCAAGGTGATGGTGACATAAAAGCTTGGCCTATACCATCATCACTTAAGTTATTGCATAACAGCAAACCACCAAGAGGTGAGTTATTCATGAACATGTATGATATTGATGGAAAAAAATTGTTAACAGATCCAAGAAATATTTTGGAAAATAAAATTCAAGATTTTAAAAAAAAAGGAATTAATTTTTATGCAGCATTTGAGCTAGAATTTTTTCTTGTTTCAAATGAATTGGATGAGTATGGAAAACTCAAACCAGCAAAATCTATACTTGGAAAAAGAGCATCAATTAAAAAGACAGATGTATATTCAGTAGATCATCTCCATGGTATGTTACCTTTAATTGATGATATTTATGAAGCTACAAAACTTGCAAAAATAGAAGCTGAAACCATTATTTCAGAGTACGCACCCGGTCAATACGAATTAACATTAAAACATCAAAAATCGTTATTAAAAGCTGCTGACGATATTTTAAGGCTAAAAAGAATTATAAGAGCACAAGCAAGAAAACATGGAGTCACTGCATGCTTTATGGCAAAACCTATGGAAAATATTTCTGGTTCTGGAATGCATTTTCATATTTCACTTTATGATCAAAAAGAAAAAAATATTTTTGCCGAAAGAAATAATGAAAAAATAAATAAAAATCTTAATTATGCACTTGGGGGTCTTTCAAAAACTATGGGTGAAAGTATGTTGATATTCGCACCAAATGCTAATAGTTGGAGGAGGTTTGTTTCAGGGTCTTATGCACCAACAAAGCCTAATTGGGGAATAGATAACAGATCAGTAGCTTTTCGAATACCAAGTAGTAATAAAAATAATAGAAGGATAGAACATAGAGTCTCAGGAGTTGATGCAAACCCATATTTAGTAGCCTTAACTATAATTTCAGCAATTGAATTAGGAATTCAAAATAAAATTTCTCCAGATAAACAAACAACTGGAAATGCTTATTTAAAGAAAAATAATCAAAAATACAAAATTCCTTCTGACTGGAATTCATCAATTATGCTATCTAAGAAATCCTCTTTTTTAAAACAAACTTTAGGCCCAGAATTACATAAGGCGTTTATAGCCATTAAGGAAATGGAATATCATAAATTTGCTAGTACTATATCAGAATTAGATATTGATTTATATTTAGATGCTATTTAACTTTATCTAGAAAATCATTAAGCTCTTTTTCTTCCATTTTAATAAGATGTTTATCTTCAGGGTATACACCACTATTAAATTCATCAACAAACATCTTAAAACCTTTTATTCTTAATTCTTGTAATTCTCTCTCTTTAATTTCTAAATCTACATATTTTTTTGCATGTCGAGGATAATGACCAACGTTTGTACCAAGTATATCATTACAAAATAAATATTGTGTATCACACACATCACCACAACCCATACCCATAGTTATCATTTTAGTATTCTTTGTTATAAATTCTGCAAGCTCAACTGGTACCACCTCAACTTCTACGCAAGCCGCTCCAGCATTTTCGAGATCTTTTACTTTTTGATACACTTTAAAAGCTTCGTTTGATGTTTTTCCTACAGCTCTGTAATTAGTCCATGTAGCAATATTTGGGACTAATCCAACGTGTGCAGTTACAGGTATTCCCTCTTTTGCCATAGCTTCAATAAAGTTAATTGAGTGTGAGCAATAAATAGCATCTGCTCCCATTTCCATTATTTCAAAACCTTTTTTTATTGCCTCTTGAGGAGAACTCACCAACCCATGTTTAAGACCAACAGATAAAAATGCTGTTGGAGCAACTTTTCTTACATCCTTGAAATGATGATCGGGTTCACAGGAAATGATTTCAATTCCTGCTTTATAGGCAGCTTCTGCCTCTTTTGCTGTATCTATATGAGTTTGAGGCCACTTCTTTTTCCCTTTTTGACTCCATAAATCAAAAACGGTAGTTCTTTTAGCCATTGTTATTAGATGGAACGGCTACTTGTAATTCATATGAAGGGTTTTTTGCTTGTTTTAAAATAGTAGGGATGATTTCAGAGTATGCTCCCCATAAACCTTTTTTTGCAGGAGGCATCTGATCTTTAACTAATTGGTGCAGTTTAGGCAAATTATGCGATGGCACAGTAGGGAACATATGATGTTCAATATGATATTCCATCTGCCAATATAAAAAACTGAAGATCGGGTTTAAATGCATTGTCCTAGTACTATATCTATGATCTTTGATATTATCTTTAAGCCCAGTATGTTGAGTTAATCCAAAAAGTCTTTTGAGTGTTATCCCATAAAAGTTTGGAAGTAAAAAATATAAAACCGGCAACCAAGACTGAAAAGCAATTGACATTAAAATAAATAAGATCCAAATACCAACATGTAATCTTGAAGAGTTTATGCATTTTTGATGTTCTCTTTCAGGAATTACTTGTTTCATTACTTCTGTTTTTTTGCCTAGAGCATGAAGAATAGTCTCGTATTGAGTTGTTTTTTTAAAATTAATTATGTCAAAGAAAGGTATGAATAAACTGAAAAAGTAAAAAACATCAGTTGGTCTTCTAATTGCTATTTCAAAATCAAGTGGATCATCAAAGTAAGTATAACCATGATGACGAAAATGTGACCATCTCCATCTTACTGGTTCAAATCCATTCATATAACTTCCAATTTGATAAAAAAAGTTATTCCAATAGTTTGTTTTAAAAGCTGTTTTATGTCCTGTTTCGTGCCAAATAGGATCTGCGCAATTCCATATATTTCCATAAATTAAAAAAAATAATAAAGACCACCAAGTCCCCCATGTCATATAAGCTAAAACACCGAATACAATTAAAGAACCAAAGAAAATAAACATGTGTTTAAAACCTTGATAATCCGACTTCTTAAGAAGCTTTACAAATTCTTCTTTATCAACGTCACAATGATGCCATTTGTCTAAGTCAACTTTCATTTACAAAAAAATACCATAAACTAAAAAAAAATAAATAAGGTCAGACAAATGATCCTATTGCACCGGCTATGGCAAGAATCAAGCCTAATCTAGACAAAGACCCAGAATTTTTAATATATTTTTGATTGGGGGATAGGCTTTTTCTAGCTGATACATATAAATGCATATTTATGAATATAGCTGTTAATAAAATTAAGCTAGCTCCAAATAATTTCATATGAAAAGCCCAACCTAAATTAAATGAGCCGTATATTGCCAATAGCAAAATAATTCCAGTAACCCACATTGTGATGATAGCTAATAAAGATAAAAATGCTAAAACCTTAAAACCTTTAGCCAAATGAGGCTCAGGAACTTTACCTTCTTTTTTATATATAGATTGTATAACAGCACTACCAATACCTCCTCCTCCAGCAATAAACAGAGATATAAGATGAAGAAACTTACAAATGTATATAATCATACAAAAAAAATATCATAATTTAATATTTATGAGTTAATATATTTTTAAAAGTTGATTAAAAAAAAGATTGTCACAATAGTCGGTGCTGGCGTCATTGGCGCTGGATGGGCTGCTAGAATGCTAGCATGTGGTCTAATAGTTAATGCTTATGACCCAAGTGTTAAGGCAAGAAAGCAACTATTATCAAATACCAAAACAGCTTTAAAGAGCCTTCAAAGATTAGGTTTAAATAAAAATGCAAAACTTAGTAATTTGAAAATTTATTCTGATCTCAGAGAGTCTCTTCATTCAACCACCTTTGTCCAAGAAAATGCTCCTGAGAATGAAAAATTAAAGAAGAAACTTCTTAAAGATATAGATAAATTATTGCCAAAAAATATAATCATTGCATCTAGTTCATCAGGACTTTTGCCTACAAGAATTCAATCTTTATGTAATTATCCAGAAAGAGTTTGTATAGGACATCCATTTAACCCTGTGTATTTACTACCTCTTGTCGAGTTGGTATCAGGAAAGCAAACAAAGAAAAACACAATTACCGGAGCTAAGAAGTTTTACGAGGGAATAGGAATGAAGCCTTTGATTATAAAAAAAGAAATTGAGGGTTATATATCTGATCGCTTACAGGAGGCTCTTTGGAGAGAGGCACTTCACATAATTAAAAATGGAATTGCTTCGACTCAAGATGTTGACGATGCGATTGTTTATGGACCTGGATTACGATGGTCTTTTATGGGTGTTTGTCTAACTTTTCATCTTGCAGGAGGGCAAACTGGTATGAAACACATGTTAGAGCAGTTTGGACCTGCTCTTAAATTACCTTGGACTAAATTAAAGGCGCCAAAACTTGATGCAAAACTAAAAAAATTAATGATATCAGGCACAAAAAAACAGGCAGGAAAATACACTATTAAAGATCTAGAGGTTCAAAGAGATATTTTTTTGATTGAAATCATGAAAACTTTGAATAAATATCAAAGAAATAATTTTCCTAATTGGAATAAAACATTTAATAAATTTTAATATGAGCGAAAATCTTTCAATTAAAACAATCGATAAAAATAACAAGTCTATTTTGGTCGATTGGAGTGATGGTTTTAAAAGTAAATATAATTTCTTATGGTTGAGAGATAATTGTCCTTCTGAAGTGCATCCAACAGCTCGTGAACGAACTTTTAATTTGCTTGATGTATCTGAAGATATTCACCCTAAAAATTACTCTCTAAATAGTGAAGGTAATCTTGAGATTGAGTGGAGTGAGGGAGGGCATAAAAGTGTTTATGAGAGAGATTGGTTGAGACATAATTGTTATTCTCTAAAACACAGTCGAGAGTACGTTTCACCATATAGGATTTGGGATAAATCCATGCAAGATACATTTACTGATATTCAAATAGATTACAGTGAAATAATTAGTAGTGATGATGGTTTAAAAAAGTGGTTACAGCAACTACATTTTTTTGGTATTTCAATTGTTAAAAATGCTCCAACAGATGTAAATTCTGGTTTTGATATCCTGAAAAATATAAGTCACACCCGAGAAACTTTTTTCAAAACACCATTCGAGGTCATTGATATACCTAACCCTAATAATTCAGCTTATACTGCTGCAGGTCTAAGAAATCATATTGATTTACCATATTATGAGATAGCTCCAGGATATCAGTTTCTTCACTGCTTAATAAATAATGCTACTGGGGGTGAGTCAGTTGCTGTAGATGGTTTTAAGGTAATTGATTATTTAAAAAATAATCACCCAAATGATTATGACGTACTACTTAATACGTCTGTAAAATTTGTAAATAGAGACTACACAACTAATACAATTAGAGTAATGCATAAACCTATCATAACTCTCGATCACAACAATGATTATAATGATATTAGGTTCAGCGTTGCTTACATGGGAGTTATGGACTGCCATCCTGATCAAATGGATCATTTTTACTCAGCATACAGAAAGCTTTTAAGCTTACTTCATGACCAAAGGTTTGAAATTAACTTTCGTATGCAAGCCGGAGATATTTTTAGTTTTAATAATCGAAGAGTGTTACATGGTAGAAAAGAATATGATGCCAATTCTGGAGAAAGGCACCTTCAAGGTTATTATATGGACAGAGATGAAATCTTGGGTCGCTTAAATTATATTGAAAATTTAAATCCTTAAATTTAATAAAAATTAAAATAAAAATTCAAGAGTTGTTCAAAGATTACAGCAATATAAATAAAAAAATTTATTAGGATTAGTTATGTTAAAGGGTAAAGAAGCAATAGATAATGAGAAAATCTTGTTAAGTAATGTCTTAAATTACTTACTTTGGTGGCTTCATCTTTTTAACCTCCATCCTTAAACCTATCCTCTAGGTGATTCTATCTTATCAAATAAATTGGATTTTGTATTTTTTAATTTGTGAATAATATGGAAACTTTATTTTACACAATGTTCATTGTCCCAAAATTTATTAACCTTTGGCATTATTAATGGCAGTTTAGCAATAACAGTAGGTCCAAATTTTTCTATATCTCCAGTTGCAAGAACGTAATTACCCATATTAATTTCATTGAAAACTTTAATGTAGTATGAACCCGGTTCGTAAGTTACTGTACTTTTAAAATCTTCACCTATTTGTGGTCCTATCCAATACCATTTTTTACCATAAGGCTCATACCATTCCCACCACTCAAAATTTTGACCATCAACTTCCTCGATGACACTTAACTCAAGGTCTTTACCTTCTAAAATACTAAATGAGAACTTTCTAAATGTATTACAATCATCAATTTTTGGAACAGTAATACCAACATAAAAATTAAATTTCTGATCAGAATTTATTAAGTAATAATGTGGATCACCATTTAATTTAGAGTATATTGCTTTTGATATTTCTGGTTTTTCTATTAGATATGCCTCATTAGGTTTATTTGGGTTTGAGTCATTTATTACAGGTTGATGAGCATAGGATAATGAACAAAAGGTAATTAAAATAAAAACACTAAAAAATTTCATAGTTTAATTTACACTATTATTTTATATGAGGCGAATATGATCTATGAAAAACAATTAATTTTGTTATAAATCAAACTTTATCATGAATTTTGAACAAGCAAGAACAAATATGGTTCTTAATCAACTAAGAGCTAATCGTATAAAAAACTCATCTTTAATTGAAAAAATTGAATTATTTCCAAGAGAAAACTTGTATCCAAAATCTTATAAACATTTGGCTTACTCTGATAAGATTATATTTTTAGATGATGGTCGCTTTATTCTACCTCCTTTAACATCATTTCATTTATTACAAGCTTTGGGAGAGATTGATGATGAGAGTATTTTAGAAATTGGTTCTGGATTTGGTACATCAACATCTATTATAAATAAATTTTCCTCTAATATTGACTGTATAGAGTCTTCTATGCAAATGACTGAAGTTTTCATAAATAGTATGAAAGACGGTTTGTTCAATGCCTCTTTATTAGATTTATCGATAGAGGAATTTTTCAATAACAAAAAGCCAAATATTAAAAAATACCAAAAGATTATTATTAATGGTTCACTTGATGAAGAGCCCATAAATATAATTAAAAATGCATCTGATAATACAGAGATAGTTTGTATAATTGATAACCAAGATTTTAAACATAAGATTGTTAAATATATAAAAGTAGGAGGCAAATCGAATAAGTTTGTTATAGATGAAGCTTCTTCGTCTTATATTTATAAATATGTTCAATCCGAACCATTTGTTTTTTAGCAAATGGATGAATTTCAAAATAAAAAAGAATATGAAAATGAAATTTATCAGCTTTGGTTAGACAAAGAATGTTTTAAACCTAAATACAATTTTGATAAAAACTTTTCTATTTGTATACCTCCCCCAAATGTAACAGGGTCGTTGCATATGGGACATGCACTTAATAACACTATTCAGGATATTTTAACAAGATATCACCGAATGAATGGATTTAATACTCTTTGGCAACCTGGAACAGACCATGCAGGCATAGCGACACAAATGGTTGTGGAAAGAAACTTAGCTGAGAAAAATATTTATCGTAAAGATCTCACAAGAGAAGAGTTCATTGAAAAAATATGGGAGTGGAAAGAATATTCAGGTTCCACAATCATAAATCAATTAAAAAGGCTTGGTAGTTCATGTGATTGGTCAAGGGAAAGATTTACGATGGATGACGGATTGTCATCTGCAGTTAGAAAGGTTTTTGTTAAATTATATACAGAGGGGTTGATATATAAAGATCAAGCTCTTGTTAATTGGGATACCAAATTTAAAACAGCTATTTCTGATTTAGAAGTTGTTCCTAAGGATGTAAGCACCCAAATTTACTATATAAAATATCCAAGCTCTAATTCTGAGAATATAACTGTTGCAACAGTTAGGCCAGAAACAATTTTTGGTGATGTTGCTATAGCAGTTAACCCCAATGACAGTAGATATACTTCATTAAAAAAAGAAACTTTTACTATTCCTTTAACATCAAGATCTATTCCACTTATATTTGATGAATATTCTGATCCGGAAATGGGAAGTGGTGCAGTTAAAATTACCCCAGCACACGATTTTAACGATTTTGAAATCGGTAAAAGGCACAACTTAGAACTATTAAATATTCTAAACGAGGACGGATCATTGAACGAAAATTGTCCAAAAGAATTTCAGGGTTTAGATCGATTTGAGGCAAGAAAAAAAGTTGTTCAATTGCTAAAAGAAAAAGGTTTTTTAGAAAAAATTGAAGATTATAAAACTACAATACCATATGGTGATCGCTCGAACACTGTTGTTGAACCTTTTTTAACTCATCAGTGGTTTTGTAATGCTGAAGAATTAGCAAAACAGGCAATGAAAGTTGTAAAAGACGGTGATACAAAATTTTTTCCCTCAAATTGGGAGAAAACATACTTTCAATGGATGGAAAATATAAGACCATGGTGTATTTCTCGACAAATATGGTGGGGACATCAAATTCCAGTTTGGTATGGTCCTGATGGAAAAGAATTTTGTGCAGAAACTGAAGAAGAAGCGAAAAATTTAGCTGTAGACTTTTATAAAGCGGATAAAATAATTTTAAAAAGAGATCAAGACGTCTTAGACACCTGGTTCTCCTCAGCTCTTTGGCCTTTCTCTACATTGGGATGGCCCAATAAAGAACAAACATTAGATACATTTTATCCTAATTCTGTACTAGTTACGGGTTTTGATATCATCTTTTTCTGGGTTGCCCGCATGATGATGATGGGTAATAAATTTATGTCAGAAACACCTTTTAAAACTGTTTATGTTCATGCTCTCGTTCGTGATGAAAAAGGTCAAAAAATGTCAAAATCAAAAGGTAATGTCATAGATCCTTTAGAAATAATTGACAAGTATGGTGCAGATACACTTCGCTTTACTCTAACATCATTAAATACACCTGGAAGGGATGTAAGGTTAAGTGAGCAACGCATAGCTGGTTATAGAAACTTCGTTACTAAAATCACCAATGCCTATAAGTTTGCTGAATTTAAAGGAATTTATCCATTTACAGATAATGGCAAAGCTAACCCTAACCATATTTTTAATATTTGGATTATAAATGAGTTTCAAGAGTTATATAAAAAAGTTCAAGAAAATTATGAGAAATACTATTTTCATGAAGTAGCTAATCAACTATATCATTTTACATGGCATACTTTTTGTGACTGGTATATTGAACTTTCTAAAAATCTTTTAGACGAAAATCAATTTAGAGATGAAACGAAACAAACTTTTCATTTAGTATTTAATTCTTTATTGCAACTTTTACATCCATTGATTCCTTTTATCACTGAAAAATTGTGGGGTAAAAATAATAAAGATATCTTGATGAGTCATCAGTGGGACTATGTTGATCTAAAAACAGAGAGTGAACATGTATCTAAAACAAAATTATTTATTGATTTTATAGAGGAATACAGGTCAATAGAAAAACTTTTTGAAATCAAAAAAGAAGATACTGTAGAAATTTTTTCTAAAAACCAATTAATTCAAACAATTTTAGAAGATAATAAAAAAACATTTGAATTTTTAACAAGAAAAAAACTTTCATCATCTCATAAAGACAATAGTGTTACTTTACCTTTTAAAGAGTTTGATTTTGAAATTTCCACTAGCCAAATTGATAAATCAAAAATCAAAGAAAAACTTCAAGAAAATAAAAGCTCTTTGGAAAAAGAAAAAAATACGATTGATAAAAATTTATCAAATGAAAATTTTGTATCAAAAGCTCCAAAAGATCTCATTGATCAAAATAAAGAGAGACAAAGTTCAATTAATATGGAATTGTCTAAAATTGATAGTATATTAATTAATATTCAATAATGGTTGATAAAAGCAAATTACCAAGTAGACATGTTTCTGTAGGTCCTAAAAGTGCACCACATAGAGCTTTTTATTATGCTATGGGCATTACCGAAGAACAGATTAAACAACCTTTTGTCGGTGTAGTAACCACATGGAATGAGTCTGCCCCTTGCAATATTTCACTTTCTCGCCAAGCTCAATCAGCCAAAAAAGGTGTGTGGGATGCAAAAGGTACACCAAGAGAATTCACCACCATTACTGTTACTGATGGTATTGCTATGGGTCATGAGGGAATGAAATCTTCTTTAACTAGTAGGGAGATTATAGCTGACTCAACTGAACTTTCTGTAAGAGGGCACTGTTATGATGCCTTAGTTGGTTTAGCTGGGTGTGATAAATCTTTGCCAGGTTTAATGATGGCAATGCTAAGACTTAATGTGCCATCTGTATTTATGTACGGTGGATCTATATTACCAGGTGTTTATAAGGATAAGGACGTAACAATAGTAGATGTTTTTGAAGCTGTTGGAAAACATTCAACAGGAAAGATTTCAGACCAAGAACTCCATGATATTGAGTGTGTTGCCTGTCCATCTGCTGGATCCTGTGGTGGACAGTTCACTGCAAATACCATGGCATGTGTCTCAGAGACTATTGGTTTAGCACTTCCAGGTTCTGCTATGACACCAGCTCCCTATGAAAGTAGAGATAAATACGCTTATGAAAGTGGAAAAGTAGTTATGGAATTAATTGAAAAAAACTTGAGACCTAGGGATATTGTTACAAAACAATCACTAATTAATGCGGCTGTGGTTGTTTCAGCATCAGGTGGATCAACCAACGCAGGTTTACATCTACCTGCTATGGCTCATGAAGCTGGTATTGAATTTACTTTGGAAGATGTCTGTAATATTTTCCAATCAACGCCATATATAGGTAATTTAGCTCCTGGTGGGAAATATGTAGCTAAAGATTTATATGAAGTTGGTGGCGTTCCTGTTCTGATTAAAGCACTCATTGATGGCGGATTGATTGATGGATCATGCATGACTGTTACTGGAAAAACGTTAGCTGAAAATGTAAAAGATGTGGAGTTACCAAAAAATCAAGATGTTGTATATCCTGTCAGTAACCCCATAACTAAAACAGGTGGCGTGGTAGGTTTGAAAGGTTCACTGGCTCCAGATGGTGCGATAGTAAAAATAGCTGGACTTAAAAAATTACAGTTCAAAGGAAAGGCAATTTGCTTTGATAGAGAAGAACATGCCCTAGACGCTGTCTTAAAAGGTAAAATCAAACCTGGTCATGTTGTCATTATAAGATACGAGGGTCCAAAAGGAGGGCCAGGTATGAGAGAAATGCTATCTACCACTAGTGCCCTTTATGGACAAGATCTTGGCGAAGAGGTAGCTTTAATTACTGACGGAAGGTTCTCTGGAGGTACACGAGGTTTTTGTATCGGCCATGTAGGTCCAGAGGCTTATGATTGTGGACCTATAGCGTTAGTTGAAGATGGTGATGAAATAGAAATTGATGCAGAGAAAAATTTACTAAATTTGAATGTAGACGAAAAAACGTTATCCGATAGAAAAACTAAATGGGTTAATAAAGAACCAGAGTTTATGTCAGGTACTTTATGGAAATACATGAAAACTGTTGGACCTGCAAACCTAGGGGCAGTTACACACCCAGGTGGTAAATTAGAAAAAAAGACTTATTCAGATATTTAAATCTATAAGAATAGGGCAATGATCAGAGGGTCTATCCATATCACGGTATTCTTTTAATACTTTTAGTTTCATTATTTTACTTTTCAAAAATGGAGATAAAAGAAAGAAGTCTATTCTTATTCCTTCCTCTTTTCCAAATTTGTAAGTTTTATAATCAAAAAAAGTATAACTTTGTTTTTTTGGAGTAGTCTTAAACACATCAATTAGATCTAGATTTATTAATTTATAGAATTCCTTTCTGGACTTAGGTTGTGCTAGAGCATCATTTTTATATTTTTTAATATCATGAGCATCTTCATCATCTGGAATAACATTAAAATCTCCCATTAATAAAACTTCATATTCTTTTTTAAGTATTTCTATTTCTTCATAAAGTAATTTCATCCATTCAAGCTTATTTATAAATTTGTCTGTATCTATAGGATTTCCATTAGGGAAATAACAATTGAGGATTGCTAAATTTTTATCATTTATAATAACTGTATTGTTTCTTGCTTGTGTCATATTTAACTTTTTTAAGGGATTTTCACTTAATACAATCTCTCTTTTACAAGAAACACTTACCCCATTGTAACTTTTTTGAGTTTCAGCCACTGTTTTCAATGAAAATCGATTAAAAAAATTTTCTACGTATTCTTTATCTAATATCTTCAGTTCTTGTAAGCAAATTATATCTGGAGCTTCTATTTTTATTATTTTTTCTATAAGTGGTTCTCGCGCTCTTAAAGAATTTACATTCCAACTAATAATTTTCACAATTAAACGCTAAATGATGTGCCACAGCCACAAGAATTTTTAGCATTAGGATTTGAAATAGAGAAACTAGAGCCTATCAATTCATCTTTATAATCTAATTCAGATTCATTAATGAAAGTCATAGAATTTTTATCAATCAAAATTTGTAAATCTTTAAAATTAAATACATGATCTTTGCTTTCATTAATTACATTTTCACTTTTAAACACATACTGGAATCCAGAACATCCACCACCTTTGACTCTGATTCTAAAATATTTCATATTTTGATCTTTTAGAACTTCTTGAATTTTATTTATAGCTTTATCTGTTATATTAATACTTCCCATATGTTCAGTAATTTATCAGCTTTACCAGAAAATTCAAAAGGAAGACTTTACGATGAAATAAATGATCATCGATCACTCTACGAAAGAGATAGAGACAGGATTTATCATTCAACAGCCTTTAGAAAACTAAAAGATAAAACACAAGTATTTATGTTTGAAAAAGGTGACTATTATAGAAATAGACTAACACATACTCTTGAGGTATCTCAAATAGCAAGATCTATAAGTAGAAAATTGTCTTTAAATGAAGATCTCACTGAATGTATAGCACTATCCCATGATTTAGGTCATAGTCCTTTTGGTCATGTGGGCGAAGAAATAATTACTCAAGAATTAGATGCAAATTTTAACCATAATTATCAATCTTTTAGACAAATTACATTATTAGAAAAGAGATATATAAATTTCGATGGTTTAAATTTAACTTGGGAAACAATAGATGGCTTAATAAAGCATAATGGAAAAATACAAGAAACAAATAGAAACTACGATTTATCAAAAAATTTTAAATTTGATTTAAATAAGAATCCCTCATTAGAAGCTCAAATAGCATCCTTGTCTGATGATATAGCTTACATAGCTCATGATTTCGATGATGCTTTAAGATCAGGTATTCTGACAATATCAAGTTTAGCTGAAAATAAAGGACAATTTAATTTTATAGATTTTTCATACATTGCAAACTTAGATAAAAGTATTGCAAGAAATTACTTTTCAAGATCCATTATGAACTACTTAATTTTGGATCTTATTAACGAAACTGAAAATACTCTTTCTAATAATTCACAAATAAAATCAATTGAAGATGTTATAATTAACACAAATTTTTTGGTTAAGTTTAGTCCTCCAGTATTAGATAAAGTAAAATTTCTTAAAAATTTTCTATTCGAATTTTTTTATACATCCGATTTTGTATATAAAAATAGAACACAAGCTGAAAAAATTTTAGTATCTATAATCAAATTATTAAATAATGATACCTCTATGCTTCCATCAAAATGGAAAGAAAAATTACAATATGATACAGATAAGCAACAAATTATAGTCGATTATGTATGTGGTATGACAGATCAGTATGCTATAAATTTCTATAAAAAATATGTTACATAAATTAAAAAAATCTCTTTTTGAAATATTAATTAAAATTGATAAGAACGTTAGTATTAATTTTGAAGATGTTGAAGTTGAAACACTTTTTGACAAAAAAGGCGATTTTACAACTAATGCTGCACTAAAATTTTCAAAAATATTTGGAAAAAATCCAAATCAATTAGCAGACATTATTATAAAGGCTATTAATTTAAATAATTTTGAAAAAGTACAAATTGCTGGACCTGGTTTTATAAATTTTTTTCTTAAGGATGAAAGTTTTAATCCTCAATTATTCAATAACAAAAAAGAATTTAAAGAAAATGAAAAGGTAAATATCGAATTTGTATCTGCAAATCCAACAGGCCCATTACACTTAGCACATGGAAGAGGAGCAGTTGTTGGGGATATTTTATCTAATTTATTTGAGTATTTTGGACATCCTGTAACTCGTGAATATTATGTAAATAACACAGGTAATCAAATTAATGAATTTCTATCTTCAATACTTTATTCGATTTCACATACATATAATCTCAATCTTAATGAAAAACAATTTTACAAAGGTGATTACATTAATGATATAGCAAAGAACTGTTACGAAAAATTTAAACCTTTATTTGATAATAAGCTAAGTTCCGATGAGAAAAACAATATAGTAAATTATGCTATAGAAAATCTTGTCAATCAGACTCTTCAAACACTTGGCACAGCAGGGATTAAATTCGATCAAATTTCATATGAAACAACCATTATGGACAAGGGTCATCTCCCGTTAATTCTTGAAAAATTTAAGCAAAAAGATCTAACATATGAAGGTCAATTAAATGCCCCTAAAGATTTTACGGGCACTTTAAAAGATAATCAGCTAACAATATTTAAATCAACTCTTTTTGAGGATGATGAAGATAGAGCGTTAACTAAAAATGATGGCACTCCCACTTATTTTGCAAATGATATTGCTTATCATGAAGATAAATTTCAAAGAGGATTTAATAAATTAATAAATATATGGGGCGCAGATCATTTAGGATATCTCAAAAGATTGTCATCAGCGATAACTTCTTTACACCCAAAAATTGATTTTTCAGTTGTTTTTTGTCAAATTGTCAATTTAAAACGAGATAATAAAATACAAAAACTATCAAAAAGAGAGGGTAACATTTTTGAACTAAAAAATTTAATTGATGAAATAGGAATTGATAATTTCAGATATTTTATGTCTTACAGAAAAAATGATACTCACATGGATTTAGACATAGATTTAATTAAGAGAGAGAATAAGGAAAATCCTATTTATTATATTCAGTATTCTTATGCACGAACACAATCCATTTTAAATAAGGTAAATAAAGTTGTTGATACACCCATTATAATTAGTTCAGAATTAAAAAACTTATATAAAAAATTATTGGAATGGGATAATGTAGTAAAATCTGCATATTTAAAAAAAGAAGTTCATTTAATAGCACACTACTTAGAGAGTTTGTCGTCATATTTCCATACATTATGGTCCTCTTCAAAAAATAAACCATCAGTAAAATTTTTAGATAATGAGAATAATATTTCCTCTAATCTAATTAAGTTATTACATAATTATCAAAATGTATTAGACGAAGGATTAAAAATTTTAGGCATAAAGCCTAAATTACAAATGTGAAAAATATAAAAATAGTAATAATTATATTTTTTTTAATACTGATTTTATTATTTTCCTATCTGTTTTTTGATAATTACTTGAAGTATATTTTTTTTGATAATTTTATAACGATTACTGCTGATGAATTTGATTTTATAAAATGAACTTTCCAATAATTATATCGATTAAAAGTATTTATTTATCTAAACAAGAAAAAAATTTTATTTCGAAGATAAAACCTTTTGGGGTAATAATTTTTACAAGAAATATCAGTAATATTCCTCAAATATCAAAGTTAAATCAATCAATTAAATCATTAAGTAAAAATACATTAATATTTATTGATCAAGAGGGTGGCATTGTAAATAGATTTAAAAAATTTAAAGAATTTAATTTTTTAGATAATTTTGAGCTTTATAAAATTTATTTAAGATACCCTTCTTTATCAAAGCAGTTAGTTTTTTTGAAATCCTTCATAACATCTTATTATCTAAAAAAACTAAATTTTGATATTAACACTGTTCCAGTCCTAGATTTACCAATTAAAAATACAATCTTAATGATTAAAAAAAGAACTTTTGGACCAAATATTAATGTCAATATAATTTTGCAGAAAATATTATTGAATAATTTAAGTTACTTTGGACTAATTCCAATAATGAAACATATCCCAGGTCATGGTGTAACAAATAAAGACTCACATTTAACTTTGCCAATAACAAAATTAAGTAAATCTTCTCTTCAGGACCACATTAAAATATTTAAATATTTTAATAAAATACCTTTAGCAATGACTGCACATATTAAATATCTATCGTGGGATAAAAATAACATCGCTACTTTTTCAAGTTATATTATTGATAATATCATTAGAAAAAAAATTGGGTTCAAAGGTTTAATTATATCTGATGATCTAAAAATGAATGCTAATATTTATAATATTAAGGATGCTATTAAGTTAGCTAACTTTTCTAAATTAGATGTTATTTTAGATTGTAGCTCTGATTTGGATAAATATAGTGAAATTATAAATTCGTTTAATGTTTCAAATAATTATGTAAATGTTCATAAATCTAATAAACTTCAGCAATATAAGAAAAAATTAGACTTCAAATCTATTAATATTAATCACTATCATGAATTGTATAATCAATTGTTAAAAATTAATGGATTCTAACCTAAATATAGATATTAAAGACTACAATGGACCTTTAGATGTTCTTTTAGAACTTGTTCATAAAAATAAATTTGATTTAAAAAATCTACCAATACTTAGTCTTTGTAACCAATATATTGCTTTTATTGTAGATTTAAAAAAGGTTAGCATAGAGATAGCATCAGAATATTTACTAATGGCTGCTATTATGGTCTTCTTAAAATCTAAATACCTTGTAAATAAAGACAAAGAAGAGGATGTTAAAAAAGTAACAAGATTTCTTACAAATCGATTAACGATATTAGAACTTGTAAATAAAAATAGTATTAAGTTATTCGAGCTTCCTAAATTCAAACAGGAATTCTTTCCAAATACACAAAAACATAAATTAAAAATTGAAAAAAACTTTGTAATTAAAGACAAGCTCATTGATCTTTTAAAAGCTTATGCAAATATTCATAAAAGAAATCAACAATATACTTTAAAGTTTAGCTCTACTAAATTATTTACGATCAAGGACGGTCAAAATGTTATCTCAAAGGAAATTCTATCTAACCAAGATTGGTTTACATTGAAGAGCTTACTACCTGATAATTTAAAATCAGATATTTTGAATAAATCATTTTTTTCTAGCACATTTAATGCCAGCCTTCACATGGCAAAAGAAGACAAAAATGAAGAAAAAAAAATAGTAATTAAGCAATCTTTGCCATTTTCTGATATATATTTAAAAAAAGATGAGTGAAACTTCACAAAAAATTGAAGCTTTAATATTTGCATCAAGTAAGCCAGTTTCAGAAAATGAAATTAAAAAAAGACTTGATATTCATGAGGATATTTCTGAAGTCATGTCTAATTTAGAGACTGCTTATCAACATAGAGGTATAAATTTAAAAAAAATATCAAATAAGTGGATTTTCTTAACAAATACAGAAGTCAGTGAGATCTTTCATGAAAAAAAAGAAATACAAAAGAGACTTTCAAAACAAGCAATAGAGACATTGGCTATAGTTGTTTATCATCAACCTATAACAAAATCAGAAATTGAAAGCATTAGAGGAGTTGTGATAGGGCAAGGAATATTTGATCAATTAATGGAGTTTGGCTGGATAGCACCAGGAGGTCGAAAAGAAGTTCCAGGTAGACCTATTCTTTGGGGCACTACTGAAGACTTTCTTTTACATTTTGGTTTAGGCACATTAGATAATCTTCCTGGAATAGAAGAAATGAAAAACTCTGGAATATTGGATGAAAATTTTGCTTCAATGAATATCCAAGAGGTTTCAGATGATTTAAATAAGGATGAAGCCTTCATAGATGATGACGATCAAGCAGAAAGTCTTGATGAGTTTTCAAAAAGTCAATTAATGCAAAATAATGATACTTGATGTGAGAGATCTTCACCATTCTTTCGGTGAGATAAATGCTATAAATAAACTTAGTTTTTCAATAGAGCATAATTCGATTGTTTCCATTTTGGGTCCCTCCGGCTGTGGAAAAACTACTTTAATTCGATTAATAGCTGGTTTGGAAGAAATTCAAAAGGGGCAAATATCTTTTGAGGGTAAATTAGTTGCAAATGAAAAATTTAATACCCCTCCGGAGCAAAGATCTATCTCTTACGTTTTTCAAGACTTTGCATTGTTTCCTCATATGAACGTAAAAGAAAATATTAGTTTTGCAGCAAGCTCTAAAGTAAACAAAAAACAATTAATTGAACAAGTAATACAATTAGCGAAAGTTGAAAATTTTCTTGATAAATATCCTCATGCTCTTAGTGGAGGAGAACAGCAAAGAGTAGCATTAGCAAGGTCAATAGCTGTTCAACCACGACTATTACTTTTAGATGAACCTTTTTCCGATTTAGATACTAATTTAAAAAAGGAAATTATTGATGACACACTGCACTTAATCAATAGCTTGGAATCCTCTGCTATTGTAGTAACACACAATGCCGAAGAGGCTATGTTTCTTAGCAATGTTATTATTGTAATGGAAAAGGGAAGAATAGTTCAGATAGGGAAACCTCGTGAAATATACTTTAATCCCTCTAATGTTTATGTTGCCTCTTTGTTTGGAGAGGTTAATATTTTTAAGACAAAGATTTTAAATAATAAATGTGAAACTCCTTTAGGTATACTAGATACAAAAGACTTTAAAGATAACCAGCAAGTAAATGTAGTAGTTAGACCTGAGGCTATTAAATTGAATGTTGAAAAGTCTCCTTTGACAAGTCCTAACTCAGGAGTTGTTGTTGACTCTAAATTTCTTGGAAATAGCGCTATGATTCATATGACAGTGAATGATAGCAATAATAAAAAACACCACATACATAGCAAGTTAATTGGAGAGTTTTTACCTGCTCCTGCTAGTTCAGTTTCTTTTTCACTAGATCTAAACCACGTATTTATTTTTCCTAGATAAGACATCAATAATGTAGTAGATTACAAAAATGGGTACATTTAGCATATGGCATTGGATAATTGTTTTAATTATCGTTCTTTTATTATTTGGAAAAGGTAAAATACCATCTTTAATGGCAGATATGGCAAAAGGGATTAAGTCTTTCAAGAGCAACATGGCTGAAGATGAAAAACCTGCTAACCCAGATCAAGACAATAAAGACAATCAAAATAAGGACCAGTAATGTTTTCTTTAGGTTGGATGGAGATATCCATCATCCTAATCATAACTTTAATAGTTGTAGGACCTAAGGAAATACCAACTGTTATAAAATTTATTAAAGGAATAACCTCAGGCCTAGGAAAAATTTCTAGAGAGTTTAAATCTACTGTAAATGAGATATCTCATTTAGAGGAGGTGAAAGATATTAAAAAAGATATTTTAGATACAAAAGAGTCAATTGTAAAAGAAGGAAAAGAATTAGACGAATTTATTGAAAAAAGCAATGTTGAAATAATGAAAGATGAAAAAAATGACCGAAGTTGAAAGTTCAATGAATTTCTTCGATCATATAAAGGAATTAAGACAAAAACTAATTTATGTCATAATTTTTTTCATAATTGCATTTATAGTTTCTTTCTATTTTTCTCAATCAATATTTGAATTTCTTGCTAAACCGTTAACTTCAATCTTAGGAGATGGCAATGGATTGATTTATACAGCTCTTCAAGAGGCTTTCTTAACAAACGTTAAAGTTGCTTTTTTTACAGCTGCTTTTATTTCATTTCCTTTTTTATCTATTCAGATTTGGTCTTTTGTATCCCCAGGATTACTTAAAAAAGAGAAACAAATTTCATTACCAACTTTAATTGCTATCCCATTTTTGTTTGTTTTAGGTGCCGCTGTTGTCTATTACGTAATATCACCCATAGCTTGGAAGTTTTTTTTAAGTTTTCAAACCTCACAAGCAGACGGTATTAATATTACTCTTCAAGCAAAAATGAATGAATATTTGTCACTTATGATGACATTTATTTTTGCTTTTGGACTTGCTTTTCAATTACCTGTTATTTTACTTTTACTTGTTAAATTTGGTGTGCTCACTATAAGTCAATTAATTTCATTTAGAAAATATGCAATTGTTTTGTCATTTGTATTTGCTGCAATAGTAACACCACCTGATCCATTCTCACAAATTTCTCTAGCGTTACCTATAATAATTTTGTATGAAATATCTATCCTAGTATCTAAATTTATGGCTAAGCGACAGATTAATAAGGATGAGAATAATTAATAGAAACTGTCATGCATGATATTACTTTTATAAGAGAAAATCCTGATTTATTTGATGAATTGTTAAAAAAGAGATTTATTGATCCAATATCAAATGAAATTATCTCTCTTGATAAAAAAAAAAGAGACATTTTAACTAAATCTCAAGAATTAAGAGCAGAGAGAAAGAATTTATCATCTTCTTTTGCAAATCTTAACGAAAGTGATAAAGCTGATTTACAAAAAAAGGTACAATTAATTAAAAACAAGATTGATGAACTAGAAAATGATATTTCAATAATAGATGAGCAATTAAAAAATAACTTAACTAGTCTGCCAAACCTCCCACATAAAGATGTACCTGTGGGAAAAGATGAAACCTCAAACAAATTAATAAAACAAGTAGGAAAAATTCCATCATTTAGTTTTATACCGAAATCCCACTATGAACTTGGAGAGAATTTAGAAATGATTGATTTTGAGCAAGCTGGAAAAGTATCAGGTACAAGGTTTGTATATTTAAAGAAAAAGATAGCTCAATTAGAAAGAGCTATAGCTAACTTTATGTTGGATAAACACACAAATGAATTTAATTATACAGAAATTAATCCACCTAACTTAGTTAGAGATGCTGCAGCTTATGGAACTGGGCAATTGCCAAAATTTTCAGAAGATTTATTTAAAACTAACACAAATCATTGGTTGATACCAACTGCTGAAGTACCTTTGACTAATTTAGTATTAGATACAATTGTATCTGATAAAAATCTGCCCCTGAGGTACACAGCTTGGACACCATGTTACAGATCTGAAGCTGGAGCAGCTGGAAGAGATACAAGGGGAATGATAAGACAACATCAATTTTCTAAAGTCGAATTAGTAAGCATAACTAAAGAGGATGAATCGGAAAAAGAGTTGGAAAGGATGTTAAATTGTGCAACTTCTATATTAGATGATTTAAAAATTCCTTATCAAATTATTTTATTATCCTCTGGTGATATGGGCTTTTCAGCAGAAAAAACTTATGATATTGAAGTGTGGTTACCTGGTGAGGGAAAATATAGAGAAATATCTTCCTGCAGTAATTGTAATTCTTTTCAAGCTAGAAGAATGAATGCTCGTTATAAAGACACAGATCAAAACAAATTTGTTCATACCTTAAATGGATCTGGTCTAGCAGTAGGGAGAACATTAATTGCAATTTTGGAAAACTATCAAAATGAGGATGGCAGTATTAGCATTCCACAAGTCTTAAAACCATATATGGGGAATTTAGAAAAAATCTCTAAATAATTATATTCTTACTAGAACAATAATATTTAAAAAATTGGTAAGCAGACCTACCTGTTCTATTTCCTCTTGAAAAGATCCATTTGAGTGCACTATTTTCAATCTCATTATTAAATTCTATTTTATAAAATTTACAATAATTTTTAATTATCAAGATAAAATCTTTCTTACTTAAGTTATGAAAACTAATCCATAATCCAAATCGGTCAGATAAAGATAATTTTTCTTCAATGCCCTCATCTTGAGATATTGCAGATGATCTCTCATTATCTAACATATCTCTCTTCATTAAATGCCTTCTGTTACTTGTGACATATATTAGAAATTCATAGTTTGAGTTGTAAAAAGATCCCTCTAAAAAAGATTTAAACTGAATATATCTTCTGTCATTTTGTTCAAATGATAGATCGTCAATAAATATTATGATTTTTTTATCGAACTTATAATTTAAAAAAATATTTGGTAAATCTGATAAATCTTCACTATTAATTTCTAATGTTTCAAATTTATCATATTTTTGCGCATAATTTTTTAATATACCTCTTATGATACTACTTTTGCCACTTCCACGTACACCCCATAAAAGACCATGATTAAAAGCTAACCCATCTAAAAAGTTTTTTGTATTTTCCTCTATTTTTTTTATTTGTTGATCAACACCATACAAAAGCTTTAAATCAAGGACTTTATTGAATGGTATTTTATCTAAAGAATTTTTTGATCTATTCCAGCACAGTAAATATTTATTTTTCAATTTTATGTTGACTTCATTGATGATTGTGAGATTTTAGTGCTTATTTTATTAATTTAAAGGATTTAAATCATGGAACAACTTGCAGGAATTCTACCACTTATATTAATTTTTGTCGTTTTCTACTTTTTACTTATTAGGCCCCAACAAAAGAAATTAAAAGATCACAAAAATATGATCGCAAATTTAAAAAAAGGTGATCGAGTTGTGACCCAAGGCGGAATTATAGGCAACATCCATTATGTAAATGATGATGGTACTCTTTCTGTAGAAATAGCAGATAATGTACAAGTCAAAGTAGCTAAGGGTATGATAGCTGATATAGCAGCTAAATAGCTTAATAAATTAAATTTACATAATGATTATTTTTAAACAGTGGAGATTATGGGTATCTTTATTACTGTTAATAGGAAGCTATATATTTATTAAACCTAATTTTGAAGGTCAAACATCTGATAGCAAAATAAACTTTGGATTAGATATTCAGGGAGGGTTTTCATATTTACTAGAATTGAATGAGGAAGAGTATCTTAACAATCTTTTAGTTAAAACATCTCAATATATTGAAAATACTTATTCTATTTCATCCGATATAGATAATGGAGAAATTGTAATATCTAAAAACCAAAATTTAGATGCTCTTACAAATATTGTTATACAAAATTTAGGTTTAGAAATTAATGAAAAATCAGATAAGGAAAATAGTTATATTTTTTCTAAACAAAGTTTTAATAAATCATTGTCAGATATGACTTTAAATGCAGTCGAAATTGTAAGGTCAAGAGTTGATTTTCTTGGTAACAAAGAATTATCTATACAAAAAGTAGGATTAAATAAAATTTTATTAGAAATTCCTGGCGATTTAGACAATAACGTCAAAGAGGTAATCTCTAAAACAGCTAAATTAACATTGCACCTAGAAAAAAACAATATAGTTGGTTCTAAGACTTTTATAAATGAAGAAACTGGTGAACAAGTCAGAGTTCAAGAAATCCCAAATATAACCGGTGACTTTATTCAAGATGCATCACTTCAATATAATCAAAATGAACCAGTCGTTGCTTTTTCTTTTAATAAAGAGGGTTCAGATCTTTTTGCGAAAATGACCTCTGAAAATGTGGGTTCTAGATTTGCGATAGTTCTTGATGGTTCTTTAATTACTGCTCCCGTTATAAGAGAGTCAATTACTGGCGGTAGTGGTCAAATATCTGGGGGCTTTACAAATGAAACAGCTAATAATTTAGCAATTATTTTAAAGTCTGGATCTTTACCAACACAAATAAAGATAATTCAAGAAAAACAAATAGGCCCAACTCTTGGACAAGAGGGTGTCGAGAAAGGAATTATAGCCTCAATAATAGCTCTGATAGCTATTACTCTTTTTATGATTATTTATTATAAAATTTCAGGATTTTTTACAGTCATTACAATTATTAGCTGTCTGTCTTTACTGTTTGCTATGATGTCTTTATTAAACACAACACTAACTCTACCTGGTGTTATTGGAATAGTACTAACAATAGGAATGTGTGTAGATGCAAATGTTTTAATATTTGAGAGAATTCGTGAAAATTTTAAACATAATATCGAAGACCCAAAAAATCATGGTTTCAATTCTGCTTATGTAACTATTCTAGACTCAAATCTAACAACATTATTTGCTGCTGTTTTTTTATTTGCTTTTGGTTTTGGCCCTATCAGAGGTTTTTCGATTTCTCTAATTATCGGAATAATTTCTTCTCTAATAGTCACTTACATAATACTAAAATTATTTATTAATATAACATCTATAAAACACCTTGGACTTCAGAGATGATTAATTTTTACTCTTTTAAAAATAAATCCTATTTAGTCTCCCTTACTCTTATAATTTTAACAATTATAATTATTTTTTTTAAAGGATTAAATTTGGGAATTGATTTTAAAGGTGGTTTAAACTTTGAGGTTAAATCAAACTTATCAACTAATCAGCTTAATGAATACTTTGATTTTATAGACTCTGACAGAGAAGTTTTAATTAAAAGAGAGGTAGGCAGTGATGTTTTTAGCATCAGAATAGAGTCAGGTGATAACAATCCTGTTTTTATTGAAGAAATAAAAAATATAATTGATCAAAACCCAGACATTGAAATATTACTTTCTGAGTATATAGAACCTACTTTTAGTGAAGAGCTTATAAAAAATTCTATTTATGCTTTAGCATCTTCATTGTTGGTAATAGCTGTTTATGTTTGGATAAGGTTTGATTGGCAGTTTGCAGCTTCAGGTATATTTGCATTATTACATGACGTTTTTGTAGCTATAGGCTTTATGTCATTATTTAATATTGAATTTAATTTAACAATGATCGCAGCCTTGCTACTAATTGCTGGTTACAGCATCAACGACACCATAGTTTTATTTGATCGACTTAGAACTTTAACTTCAAATGAAGATAATAAAGATAATTTTGAAACTAATGTTAATAACTCAATTAAATTAAATCTTCGAAGAACTATATTGACAAGTTTTACAACTATATTGGCACTATTATGTCTAGTTTTTCTTGCACCTGTCAATTTAACTGAAATGCCAATAGTTTTTATTTTTGGTGTTTTGATTGGAACTTTTTCTTCTTTATTTCTGGTGCTTGGAATAGTGGGGGATTTAAATTATGAAGCAGTGCTTAAAGCAAGAGACTCTTGATATTTCTTTAAATAAATACCTGTTTGATTATTTTTATTTCCAATTAGATCCTTTGGTTTACCTTCAAATAAAATATTCCCACCTTTCTCTCCACCCTCAGGTCCTAGATCTATAATCCAATCACTCGTGTTTATAACATCTAAGTTGTGTTCTATTACAATTACAGTATTTCCGTAAGATACCAATTTATGAAGTATCTCTAAAAGTTTTTTTATATCATCAAAGTGAAGTCCTGTTGTAGGTTCGTCTAAAATATAAAGTGTTTTGCCAGTTTGACGCTTTGATAACTCTTTAGAGAGTTTAATCCTTTGAGCTTCTCCACCGGATAGTGTTGTTGCTGATTGACCAATAGAAATATACCCTAAACCAACATCCTTTAGTGTTTTAAGTTTTGAATATACTTGTGGATTATTAATAAAAAATTTCTCAGCATCATCTACAGTCATTGATAAAATATCATTAATATTTTTTTTATTGTATTGAATACTTAACGTTTCCTTATTATATCTTTTTCCGTTACAAACTTCACATTTAACATATACAGGAGCTAAAAAATGCATTTCAATTTTTTTTAATCCATCACCCTCGCAACTCTCACACCTACCTCCTTTAACATTAAATGAAAATCTGCCAGGTTTAAAACCTTTAACTTTAGCCTCTGGTAAATTTGCAAACCATTCTCTGATTGGTGTAAAAAGCCCAACGTAAGTAGCCGGGTTTGATCTAGGTGTTCTTCCAATTGGTGATTGATCGATATTTATAACTTTATCAATATTTTCTATACCTTTAATGTCCTCATAAGGCAGTGTTTTTATAATTTTTTCATAAATTCTGTTATTAGTAGCTCCATACAAAGTCTCATTAATTAATGTTGACTTTCCACTTCCAGAAACACCAGTAATAGTTATAAACTTACTTAAAGGAAATTTTACGCTCACATCTTTCAAATTATTTCCATTTGCCTTTTTAATTTCAATAAATTGTTTTGATGGTATTTTATTAACAGTGGGTGGATACCTACCAATTAAACCCCTTATGTAGCTACTAGTTAAACTATCTTTACTATTTAGTATTTTGTTGAATTCTCCGTTCGCTACAATAGATCCACCATTAATACCCGCATGCTTACCAATATCAACTACATAATCTGCCTCTCTTATAATATCCTCATCATGCTCAACGACTATTATTGTGTTACCTAAATCTCTTAAATTCTTAAGGGTATTTATAAGTTTTTGATTGTCTCTTTGATGAAGTCCTATTGAAGGTTCATCTAATACATAGGTAACTCCAGTTAAACCAGACCCAATTTGACTTGCTAATCGAATTCTTTGAGACTCTCCACCAGATAGAGTAGAACTTTTTCTCGATAAACTTAGGTAATTCAAACCAACTTCATTTAAAAAATTTAATCTTGAAAAGATTTCTTTTTTTAATGGAGCTGCAATTAGTTTTTCCTGATCATTTAATTCATTTTCAAATTCATTAATCCACTTCAAAGAATTAGCTATGCTTAGAGAAGTAAAATCAGAAATAGTTATATTATTAATTTTAACACATAGTGCTTTTTCATTCAGTCTTTTTCCATCACAGTCATGACAAGTTTTTGAGTTTCTAAATTTTTCAAGCTCCCATTGCCTCCACCAACTTGAAGAGCCATCATAGATATCGTCCATAATATTTATTAAACCATCAAATTGTCTTCCACCAAAAAGAACCTCATTTTGAAAAGATTTAGGTATTTTAGACCAAATAACATTTTCTAATTTTTTTGCATTAAACATTTTTTTTAGCTTTGGAAATATTCGTGATTTTGATCTTTCTGACCAGAAATTTATTGCTCCATCATTAAATGACAAATTTTTATCTGGTATCAATATATCTTCATCAAATGTATCTATTTCACCAAGACCGTCACATGTTTTACAAGCTCCATATGGATTATTAAAACTAAATAATCGGGGTTCTATCTCATCAATACTAAATCCACTTACTGGGCACATGAATTTATCAGATAATGTAATTATTTCATTATCATCAATATTAAATACCTCTACACTTCCTTCACTTTCTTTTAAACTAATTTCAATACTATTTGCTAACCTATCTCTATTATCTTTTGATGGTATTATTCTATCAATTACAACACTAATAGAATGTTTAAAGTTTTTGCTTAATTCTGGCAGTTCTTCTTTTTGATAAAGTTTGTTATTAATCAAAAATCTTTCGTAACCTTTTTTGAAATATTCCTCAAAGAGTTTTTTATATTCTCCTTTTCTCCCTTTAATTAATGGAGACATAATCATTATTTTTTTTGAATTAAATTTTAAGTTAACTTCATCAATCATTTCTGAGCTAGTTAAGCCTTTGATTGGTTTTCCAGTTGCGGGTGAGTAGGGGATACCAACTCTTGAGAATAGAACCCTTAAATAATCATAAATTTCAGTTACTGTTCCTACTGTTGATCTAGGGTTTTTTGAAGTTGTTTTTTGATCGATTGAAATAGCAGGAGATAAACCCTCTATTTTATCAACCTTAGGTTTATCCATCATATCTAAAAACTGACGAGCATAAGCACTTAGTGATTCGATATACTTTCTCTGTCCTTCTGCATAAATTGTATCGAAGGCTAATGTTGATTTGCCAGAGCCACTTACACCAGTTATTACAACGAGTTTGTTTTTTGGTAAATTTAAATTTATATTTTTTAAATTATGTTCATGTGCATTATGAACAATAATGTGAGTAAGTGGTGAATGTTTGTCCATTAAATTAGATATCAATTAAAGGGCTTTTAATATATATTATTATTACCTTTTAATAAAAATATTCATGGCTGGATCAGTAAATAAAGTAATTCTTCTAGGTAACTTAGGTAAAGATCCTGATATTAGAGCGACCACAGCTGGATCGAGACTTGCGAGTTTTTCAATTGCTACCTCTACGAAATATCGAAACAAAGATACCCAACAATTAGAGGATAAGACTGAGTGGCACAGAGTTGTTGTTTTTAATGATAAGTTAGCTGATATTTGTGAAAAATATTTAAGAAAAGGTTCAAAGATATACATAGAAGGTCAACTTCAAACAAGGAAATGGACTGATAATAATGGTGTTGATAAATACACTACTGAAGTAGTTATTCCAAATTATTCTGGAGTATTAACGATGTTAGATACTCGTTCTCAATCGTCTGTTAGTGATGAAAATAATACTAATCAATTAGACTCAGCAGCAGACGAAGCAATGGGTGGTTCAGAAACATCTACAGCTGAACAACTCGATGATGACATTCCTTTTTAAAAAAATCATTGGCTAAAAAGAAAAAAACTAAAGCAAAACAGTTAGATGTTTTGGATACTAAAATATATCCAAACATAGATATTACAGATGAATTAGAAAAAAGTTATTTAGATTATGCTATGAGTGTCATAGTCTCTAGAGCTTTACCCGACGTTAGGGATGGATTAAAACCAGTTCATAGAAGAATACTATACTCTATGTATGAGTCTTCGTACCATCACAACAAACCTTATAAAAAATCTGCAAGAATAGTTGGAGATGTTATGGGTAAATATCATCCTCATGGTGACTCTGCAATATATGAGTCTATGGTTAGAATGGCACAAGATTTTACAATGCGTCTCCCCTTGATAGATGGCCAGGGAAATTATGGTTCTATGGACGGAGATCCTGCTGCAGCTATGCGTTACACCGAAGCTAGATTAGATAAAATCTCTTCTTTTATGTTAGAAGAGTTAGAGTATGAAACAGTTCAACTTAGAGCAAATTACGATGAGACATTAACAGAGCCAAAAGTTTTACCATCAAGATTTCCAAATATTTTTGTAAATGGCGCCAGTGGTATTGCAGTAGGAATGGCAACAAACATTCCTCCTCATAATCTTGGTGAAATTATAGATGCTACTTTACTTCTAGTAGATGAACCAGATACAACTTCTAAACAACTTCATAAGATCGTTAAAGGGCCAGATTTTCCAACTGGGGGAATTATATCTGGCACTGCTGGTCTAAGCTCAATGTATGAAACAGGTAGAGGAAGCGTTACAGTCTTATCTAAACTTCATGAAGAAAAAATTAAGACAAGAAATGCAATTATAATTACAGAAATTCCTTACTTGCAAAATAAGTCAAAACTTTTAGAGCGTATTGCTGACGTAGTTAACAATAAAACGATAGAGGGTATTAACGATATTCGAGATGAGTCTAATAAAGAGGGCGTTAGAATTGTAGTTGAATTAAAATCATCTGCTGTGCCTGAAATAATAAAAAATCAACTATTTCAATATACGCCCTTAAAAACCTCATTCAGCAGTAATATGCTTGCATTAAAAGAAACAAAGCCTTTAACACTTAATTTAAAAGATGGCCTCACTTATTTTATTAATTTTAGAAAAGATGTTATTACTAAAAGGACTGTATATAAACTTAACAAAGCAAGAGAAAAAGCTAATATTTTAATTGGATTATCAATTGCTGTTAATAATATTGACTCAGTAATTAATCTTATTAAAAAATCTAAAACTCCTTCAGAGGCTAAAGAAAAATTATTATCAACAAAATGGACAGTTAAATCTAATGTTACTCAATACATTAAGTTAATAAACCCTTCTTTTAAGCTATCAGGATCTAAGATACTGTTAGATGAGGAACAAGCTAAGGCTATTCTGGAATTAAGACTTCAAAAGTTAACAGCTTTAGAAAGAGACGATTTATTTAATAATTTAAAATCACTTGTAGAAGACATAAATACATATCTCAAAATATTAAATTCAGATAAGCAATTATTAAAAGTATTAAAAAGTGAACTGACAGAAATAAAAGATAATTTTTCTACAGATCGAAAAACTGAAATTCAAAAACATGATATTGAAGACATAGATACGGAAGATCTAATAATCGAAGAAGATGTTGTAGTCACAGTTTCCCATCAAGGTTACATAAAAAGAGTTTTAAAATCCTCTTACAAAGTTCAAAAAAGAGGAGGCAAAGGTAAAAAAGCCATGACTACACGAGATGAAGATTTTCTTGAACAAGTATTTGCAGCAACTACTCGTGATACAATATTATTTTTTACTTCAGTTGGAAAAGTTTATTCTATGAAAGCCTATGAATTACCTGCTGGCACACCTACATCGAGGGGAAAGGCAATAGTCAATCTTATTCCAATAACAAAAAACGAAAAAATTTCTTCTATTCTTACATTGCCAAAAGATATCGATGATTTTGAGAATTATAATTTAGTTTTTGCTACTAGCCTTGGGAACATTAGAAAAAATAAACTAAAAGATGTTGCAATGAGCGGTTCAAGAAAATTATCTAGAACAGGTAAGACTGCCATTAAACTTAAAACAGGAGATAGGTTAATTGGTGTAATTTCTGTTATAGAAAATGATGATGTACAGCTTGCAACAACAAACGGTAAATCAATCAGATTTGCTACAAAAGATTTAAGAGAGTTTTCAGGATTAGGTTCTGCTGGTGTAAGGGGAATCAAACTAGCTAAAGATGATAAAGTTGTATCTGTATGCAGTTTACTTCATAATCAAATATCGATAGATGTAAGAGAGTCCTATTTAAAAGCAAAAAATGAGGCTAAAAAAGATATATCAAAAATAAACAATAAATTTAAAGAACTTGCAAATACAGAAGAGTATCTCTTATCAATTACCGAAAATGGTTATGGTAAGTTAAGTTCTGCTTATGAATACAGAATTACTAATAGAGGTGGATCGGGAGTCACTAATATTACTGTTACCCCTAAAAATGGAAGAGTTATTCAATCATTAAAAGTAAATTTGGATGATAATATAGCTTTAATTTCAGATACTGGTAAATTATTAAGGTGTAATGTTGGAGATAACATCAGAGTAGTTGGAAGAGTTTCCCAAGGTGTCTCTGTATTTAAAGTTGATACAAATGAAAAAATTGTCTCTGTAGCAAGGTTAGAAGATTAAAATGTCAAAAATTGGTATATATCCCGGTTCATTCGATCCAATCACTTATGGACATCTCGATATTATTCAAAGGAGTTTAAGTGTGGTTGATGAATTAGTTATAGCTGTTTCAAATAATAAGTCTAAAAATCACCTAATATCTATTGATGATAGATTAAATTTAATAAATCAATCAATCCTATCTCTTCCAGAGAAAAATTTATCAAAAATTAAAGTAGAAAAATTTGATAATTTACTAGTACACTATGTAAAATCAAAAAATGCTTCATTAATTATTCGAGGCTTAAGAGCTGTTTCAGATTTTGAGTATGAATTTTTAATGACTGGTATGAATAGATCAATCGATAAGGATATTGAAACTATTTTTTTAATGTCTTCAGAAAAATATCATTTTATATCATCAAGATTTATAAAAGAGATACACAAGTTGGGTGGGGATATTTCCAAAAGTGTACCAAAACCAGTCCTTGATTTCTTGGCAAAAATTTGAAATGTTCACAATTATTCTACACGGGCCCATAGCTCAGCCGGTAGAGCACCTGACTTTTAATCAGGGTGTCGCAGGTTCGAATCCTGCTGGGCTCACCACTTAAAACTATGATTAAAGTTTATTTAGCTGGAGAAATTCACACTAATTGGCGTGAAGATTTAATTCAATTGTGTAATTCTGCTAATTTGAAGACTCAATTTTTTTCTCCTGTCACCAATCATGAAAATTCTGATAATTGTGGCGTAGACATATTAGGACCTGAAGATAAAAATTTTTGGAAAGATAATAAAGGTGCCAATATTAATTCTATTCGTACAAAAAAAGCTATAAAGGATAGCGATGTAGTAGTTGTAAAATTTGGCGAAAAATACAAACAATGGAATGCTGCTTTTGATGCTGGATATGCTTCGGCTCTTAACAAATCAATTATTATTATACATAGTGATGATCATCAACATGCTTTAAAAGAGGTAGATGCAGCAGCTTCTGCAGTAGTGTCTAATAATGAACAAGTAGTTCGTATTTTAAAATATGTCCAAGATGGATCTCTTGAAAATTAAATATGTAAATATAATAAATCGACCAACTGTTTATTTATGGTTATAATCTAATATGCTTGATAAAAGAAAATTTTATATAAATGGTGAATGGGTATCTCCATCAAAAAACTCAGATTTTAATGTAATTAATCCAGCTACAGAAGAACCTTATGTAACTATATCTTTAGGTAATGAGGATGACACTAACATGGCTGTAGTGGCGGCAAAAAATGCTTTTACTTCATGGAAAAATACCTCTGTAGAGGAAAGAATAACTTTACTTGAAAAACTCTTAAAGATTTACAAGAGAAGATTTAATGAGATGACCCAAGCCATTTCAACTGAACTTGGTGCCCCCATAGATTGGGCTTCATCTGCACAAACAGCCTCTGGAGAGTCACATATTGAAGATTTCATATTGAGATTAAAAAAATTTGAATTTGAAACAAAATTTGATGAAAGTTCTGATAATTATATAGTTTATGAACCTATTGGTGTGTGTGGTCTTATCACACCATGGAATTGGCCTATTAACCAAATAGCTCTTAAAGTAATACCAGCTTTTGCCACTGGCTGTAGCATGATTTTAAAACCATCTGAAATGGCACCACTGTCTGGTTTGTTATTTGCTGAAATGATACATGAAGCAGGTTTTCCTAATGGTGTTTTTAATTTAGTAAATGGAGATGGGGCAGGCGTTGGATCTCAAATATCGAGTCATCCTGACATAGACATGGTTTCTTTTACTGGCTCTACTAGAGCAGGTAAATTAATTTCAAAAAGTGCAGCTGACACAATTAAAAGAGTTTGTTTAGAGCTTGGTGGTAAGGGAGGTAATATTATTTTTGCTGATGCATATCCCAATGCTGTTAGAGATGGTGTAAGGAATATAATGAGTAATTCTGGTCAATCATGTGATGCACCTACACGAATGTTAGTTGAAAAATCAATTTATGAAAAAGCTGTTGATGAAGCTGCAGATGAAGCTAAAAAGATAGGCGTAGATTTACCATCTAAATCAGGAGATCATATAGGACCTGTCATTAATAAGTCTCAATTTGAGAAAATACAGTCGTTAATTCAAAGTGGTATTGACGAGGGTGCAACACTTGTAGCTGGTGGAGCGGGTAGACCATCAAATCTTGAAAAAGGTTATTATGTAAAACCAACTGTATTCACAAATGTTAGTAATGATATGAGAATAGCTAAAGAGGAAATATTTGGTCCAGTGCTATCCATTATTCCTTTTGATTCTGAAGAAGAGGCAATTTCGATAACTAATGATACACCATATGGATTAGGTAATTTTTTACAAACTGAGAATAAAGAAAGAGCTAGAAGAGTTTCAAAACAATTAAGGGCTGGTGTAGTTCAAATCAATGGAAATGCTCCTGATGCTGGAACACCTTTTGGAGGCTACAACCAATCTGGTAATGGACGAGAGGGTGGAACTTGGGGTCTGCACGAATATTTGGAAGTTAAAGCAATTAGTGGTTGGAAATAGATGATAGGATTTGTCATGGTTGGAACAAACGATCTTGATAAAGCTACTCGGTTTTATGATACCATTCTCGATATTATTGATTTAAAGAGGATTGAAAAAACTGATACTTATGGCTCCTACGCCCCTAAATCAAATCCCGAAGTAGTAGAATTTTATGTTACAACTCCTTTCAATGAAGAAAAAGCAACAGTTGGTAACGGAACTCAAATTTCTTTTTATATAAGTAATAAAGACACTGTCGATTTATTTCATTCTACTGCAATAAGTTTAGGCGCAAAAGATGAAGGCGCCCCAGGTGAGAGATATGAAGGTGAGTATTATTCTTATATCAGAGATTTAGATGGCAACAAAATTTGTGGTTACACTTACCTTAATAAATAGAAATTTATTTTATCTTTATGTCTTATTCTGATATTGAAAATAAATTGAATTCAGGAAAAATTATTATTCTTGATGGCGGAATGGGTGCTGAACTAGAAAAACTTGGAGCATCTATGGATGATAATCTTTGGTCTGGCAGATGTTCTGTAGATAATCCTGAAATCGTATACAAAGCCCATCAAAATTTTATTCAATCAGGCTCAGATATAATTACGACTAATACTTATGCTAGTACTCCAATTTCAATGAAAGAATATGGCTATGAAAACCATATCGAAGAATGGAATAAAGCGAGTGTAAAAATAGCTAAAAATGTTATTGATAATTTTAATTCTAATGTATGTTTAGCTGGTTCGGTTTCTACTTATGGTAGTTGGGATAGAATTGAACCAAAATTCTTAAAACCAGGTTTTTTAAAACAATTAAGTATTTTATCTGAAGCAGGTGTTGATTTAATTATCCTTGAAGCAATGACTTCATCGACAAGAACCATAGAGGCATTATTAGATTGTTCTAATAAATTTGATATATCTGTATGGCTCTCAATTTCATGTGCATTGGACAGAGAAAGAGATAAACTTATGCTTGGATATCAAGAAAGTATAAGTAATTCTGAGGCTTTTTTTTATGATGATTTTGAAAATTCAATTAATAAATTTAAAAAAATTCATGATGGCCCTATATTAATAGCTCATTCCGATATAAAGGTTATAAATCAAGGAATTCAAATAATTAAAAGTAATTATAATGGTATTATTGGGGCATATCCGAATAACGGTTTTTTTAAAAAACCAAATTGGAATGTGGTAGAGAGTATTTCTCCACAAGATTATTATGAAGAAGCTAAATTATGGGTTGAAAGTGGAGCACAAATTATAGGTGGTTGTTGTGGAGTCAGCCCTAATCATATTAAAGCATTGTCAGTTTTAAAGAATTAATTTTTTAGTAAATTCTGTTTCATTGTAAGAAGAAGTATCTTCCATTAACAATTTAGTATCAATATTTATACCTAAACCTTCATTGTCCTCTATTTTGACAAATCCATCTTTTATTTCATAGTTTTTATTACTAAACTTTAATGAGTATGGAATATATTCAGGAAAAAATTCTGCCATCTCTGTATTTGCAAAACTCATACATACGTGTACCATCGCCGATGCTGCAATTGACATAGAATTCCAACAATGAGGAGAAACTACAACTTTTTTTTCATGAGATAATTTGATTATTTTTATCATATCAATAATTCCCCCAACACCTGAAATATCTGGATTGAAAATATCTACTGCATCTAAGGCTAAAGTTTCAATAAAATGATTTAATCCACATTGCTTTTCACCTGAAACAATTCTTAAACTTGTTTTCTCTCTAATATCTTTAAGTGATCTTGTTGCTTCACCATCAACTGGTTCTTCAAACCAATAAGGTCTAAATTCCTCGACAAGTGAAGCTAGTTTTAATGATATATTTGTATCTTTAGGGCAGGCTAGATCTAACATAAGAGGTATTTTATAGCCTAAAACATCTCTTATTTTTGAAACACATGTAGCTGCTTGTTCAACAGTTCTATTTTGAAGTGGATATATTTTAATTCCTCCATAACCATCGCTTAGCGTTTCTATACATCTTGATGATAATATTTCATCATTTTTAAAATCCTCACTCCATATTGTTGCATATACAGGAACTTTTTCTCTATAATCCTTTGATAATATTTTATAAAGAGGTTTTTTTTCTTTCTTCCCCTCTATATCCCAAAGACTCATTTCTATAGCACTTGTTGCAGCGGAAAAGTCAATTCCACGATGTCCATCAGCTATTAAATTTGACTCAGTATAAAATCTATCTGGTGTTATGTCTTTTACATGAGATAAAGAGCTCATTAAATTATGAATAATTTCAACAATTCCTTTTTCTCTTGCAGGTAATGAAAAAGCCTCACCCCAGCCCTCAAAACCATCAGAGTTAGTTAATTTTAAAAATATAAATGGTTTTATTTGCGACCATCCATCTTCAGTTTGTTTTGAATTAGTTATCCATGTCTCCACTTTTCTTATGAATGTCATTATTTAAAATTTTTCAATTAATTTCTTTAAATGATTATCACTTACACCACAGCATCCACCAATAATTTGTATTTGATCATCAATAAATTCTAGGCAAGAATTTGCAAATTCATCTTCATTACATGTAGCAATAGCTTCATGTGTACTTGTATCAAATTTATGTATTTCTGGATAAAACATCATAGGCCCACTCCAATGATTTTTTATAATTTTCAAGCCACCATAGCTATCTTGAAACCACGTGTGCATAATACCATAAACATCTCCACCAATATTTGTTAGTGTTTTTATAATATCTTCAAATAAAATTATATCATCTTCAGGTAAAAATTTCGGTTGTTCTTGATATATCTTTTCATCATAAATTAGTGATTTTTCTTTTTCAGCTCTAAAATTTCTTCCAACTATCGTGTTATCATATTTACTTACACAACAACTTAATCCAACCCATACAGGTAAACCAGTTTGTAAAGCAGCATTCAATAATAATTGTGAATGGTCTATGTCTAATAACATTTCTAATATTAAAATATCTACACCAGAATTTTTTAATGTGTTAGCTACCTCTATATAATTCTCTTCTTCTTGTTTAAATGACGGAATAAACCTTGGATCAGGTACAAATTCATTTTCCTTTAAAGCAAAAAAATTGGAGAGACTTCCAGCTATAGCAACTTGATTTTCCTTATTACAGTTTTTTAATGCTTTTCTTGCTAATTCGACAGATCCAGTTAAAAATTCTATAGTTTCATTTTCACGATTTAAACTTTGTAAAACGTGTCTACTGGTTGCAAAAGTGTTAGCGGTAATGATATCACATCCAGCATTGATAAAGTTTTCATGAACTTTTACAACAATATCAGGAGATGTAATTGTTGATAATGCTGCAAAAGCAGGGCTCATATCACCACCTAATTTAGCAATCTCAGAACCATTTCCACCATCGAGGAAAATTTTTGAATTGTTGTTTAATTTTTCTTTATAAATCATGATTTTTTTGTGTTTGGCGCTAATGCTACTGCTAAAATTCCACCAAGCACAATCATTGAACTTCCTATTATTTCACGCCAGCCAAAAGGCTCATCTGTCAAAATACTAGAACTGGTCACACCAACAAGTATTTCTGATAAAAAAAGAATGGAACACAAACCCGCACCTAATTTGCTAGGAGACCAGAATATTACTACACCTGTGGGTATAAAATAAAAAACAGATATAAAGAAAAGAAATGAAGACATTGCAACGAAAGAGTCCATTGTAGGCATAGGTCCTAAATAATCTTTCAAAAAGATGCCAGCGACAATGTTAAATAAAGTTCCATAAAAAAAGAAAGAAAAAATTGTTGGGAATACACCATCTGTCTTTGCGATTTCTAATTTTATCATCCCGCCAGCAAATAATGCCCCTCCAGCAAAAGCTAACCAATCACCAGCATTCTCTGGTAAAGGGATTATCGTTTGCTTACTAAATACTACCCATAGCCCTCCTAAAGCTAAACCAAGTGTTATAGCTCTTTCTATCCCAGGTCTTTTTTTCAAAAATAAAATTTCAAAAATAGTAGTCCATATTGGTGTCATGTAAAAAAGTATTAATGCTCGAACTACATCAGTTAAAAGAAAACTCAACGCATAACAAATAAAGCCGCCCCCACAAAGTAAGCCTGTTATCGGTAGCTCTAAACCAAAAGTTCTTCCATTAATTTTACGCCACACTGCAATTGGAGATAAAATTAAAACTCCAATAATCATTTGTGCAATGGTTCCCCAACCACCAGTAAGACCACCGTCTTCTAATATTCTTTGTGGTAACCAATATATACCCCATGATCCAGCTGATATAGCAAGGGCAGCTGCTATTTTATAATGATGAGGGTGCCTCATTATTATTAATCTAACAGAGGTTTAAACTTACTAAAGTTAAATATTTCCTCATATTTTTTTGCAAATGCAAATAATTGTAAATCACTTTTTCTTTTTCCAATTATCTGCATACCCATTGGCATACCAAATTCATCAAATCCGACAGGGATAGTGAATGTCGGTAATTCAAGAAGACTAGACAATATAAAAATTTCTAACCAACGGTGGTAAGTATCTAACTGAAAAGAATTTATTTTTTCAGGAAACTGTTGATTTTTATCAAACGGAAATAGTTGTGCAGAGGGTAAAGCTAGAAAATCAAAGTTTTTAAAAATATTTTCAATTTGTTCTTCACACCTTTTTTTTTGTTTATAAGCACTATCTAAGTCTTCATTTTTTATATTTTTTCCGTGATTGTACTCCCATATAGCTTGGTAAGTCATTGTATTAATATCTTTTATGTTCATTGCTAAAGTATCTTCGTAAATACTTTTTGATCTAAATGTTATCCAACTATTCCATAGAGCTTCATTATCAAAATCTGGTTTTAATCTTTCAATTTTTACATACAAGTTTTCTAATTTTTTAAGTTGAGACTCACACATATCTAAAATTTTTGTTTCAATTTTATAATTATTATTCATATTAGATAACCAACCTATTTTGATATTGGTTAAATCTTCATCTTTTATTTTTTGATTTTTAAAAAGTTCTTTTAAATCAAAAGAATAGTTATCCCTTGTATCACTTCCAATCATTTCATCTAATAAAAATGCCATATCACTTGGTGATTTTGCTAAACAACCAGGTGTTGTGAGTATGGGAATTTTTGATAATTGGTTCCCTCTATCAACTGAAATTAAGCCAGGTGTAGGTCTGTATCCATAAATATTTGCATATGCTGCTGGTCCTCTGCATGATCCCATTTGATCAGTGCCGTCTGCAAATGGTATTAGTCCTGCTGCTACAGCAGTACTGGCTCCTCCACTTGATCCTGCTGCAGATTTTGTATTATCATAATAATTAGAAGTTGGGCCAAACAATCTGTTTATTGTATGTCCACCAACACCTAATTCTGCTGTGTTAGTCTTTCCAATTATAATAGCTCCGCTTTTAATAAGACGTTCAACAAACAATGAATTTTTTTTGGGAAAATAATCTTTTGTTCCAGGATAGCCATATGTTGTTTTAATGCCAACTACATCACTTAAATCTTTAATAGCTATGGGGATTCCATCTAAAGTCTTCTCAGATTGAGTTGAATTATCTTTATATATAGCTTCTTTAATAAGATCCCCTCTATCCTTGAGAAGTACTATTGCATTTAAATCTGGATTAAATTTTTCAATTCTATCCAAATAGTATTCCATTACTTCTTTAATAGATATTTGTCGCTGATTTATATTGTGTATTATTTCTTCAACAGATTGATCCTCAAGCATATAGGCTTAGCGAGCTTGTTTTATACTTTGAGTAACAATGTCTTTCATTTGCAACAATGATGCTTCTTTTGGATTTGTTGCATAGGCTTGATCCTGCATAGCTTTTTTTGCAATCCTTTCAGCACAGTCTTCAGGAACATCAATTTCACTTAAACTTTTAGGGATATTTAATCTATCAAGTAACAATTCAATATTTTGAGTAAATTCATTTACTGTATGATTTTCAAATTGCATAGCTTCTGACATTCTTTGAACTTTTTCATCCATACCCGGTAAATTGAAATGAAGAACAGGTGGTAAAACAATAGCATTCGTTAAACCATGATGAGTATTAAATTCTGCTCCAATCATGTGGGATATTGAATGAACATTACCTAATCCCTTTAAAAAGGATATTCCTCCCAAATATGATCCTATGATCATTGCACCTCTTGCCAACAAATTATTTGGTTCTTCTACAGCTAAAACAAGAGATTTTGAAATTAAATTAAGACTTTCCAATGCAGCTCCATCACAAAGTGGATGAAAACCTGGCACACAGTATCCCTCGATACTATGTACAAGAGCATCGACACCTGTCCACGCTGTTAATTTTGGAGGTAATTCTAATGTTAACTCTGGATCTACTAGTGTGAATATAGGTCTTACATCTGGATGCCAGATGCAAAATTTCATTCCTTTTTCTAAATGTGTAACCATTGCTGTTATTTCTGTTTCAGCCCCGGTTCCTGCAGTTGTTGGGACAGTTATTATTTTTGGAAATGCATTTTCTTTTGTTATTTTTGGTACTGGTTGTTCAAACTCAAAATCCCATAATGGGGTTTCACTATCAACAGTTAAACATATAGACTTACCACCATCCATAGCACTCCCACCACCAATAGCTATGATTGAGTCGTGACTTCCATTTTTAAACTGGTCACATCCTTTTGATATCTCATCATCTCGTGGGTTAGGTGATATATTATAAAATAAATCTGATTTAATATTATTTTTAGATAATAATACTATTAACTTCTTAATAAAAGGAAGATCCTTGCTGCCACTATCTGTTACAATAAGAGGATTTTTAATATCAAATTCCTCACAGAATTTTGCAATTTCATTAAATCTTCCTGGTCCATAATATGTGGTTGTCGGAAAAGTCCAGTCTTGGTTAGAGAGGATATCTTTTTCGTTTAGTTTAAAGTTTTTCATTTAGAATAATAAAGTTTATAACAAGTTAATAGTTATATGAAATGATTAATTTTATTTATAATCAAAAAAATACATTTCTTGCAATCTCTGCAATGGTTATTGGAGTTATATTCATAGATATACATGGATTGATTGTAAAATATTTAGGAGGTGAGTATTCTACAATTCAATTAGCTCTTTTTAGAAATACTTTTGCCATAATCCCCCTAATACTTTTACTAATTTATAATAAAGAAAGCTCAGACCTTTTTAAAAATTTAAATAAAAAATTTATTTTATTTTGTTTTATCAGAGGTTCTTGTTTTTTGGCTATTAATATCTTGTATTACATTGCAATAAATAATATGGAATTTGCTACAGCATCTACACTAACTTTTTCCTCTACATTTTTTATAGTAATTTTATCAATCTTCTTTTTAGGAGACAGAGT
>CABYTH010000001.1:0-96556 GCA_902521835.1 uncultured Alphaproteobacteria bacterium | reverse complement strand
CTTAAATAAATTTGATTGGAAGAATATAGATTTTGATAATATTCATATCATAGACAAGATAAAATCGAACAAAGGTCCTAAAATCTTTATATCAGCACATATTGGGAACTGGGAGCTAACAAGAAATTTTATTTTACGTCATGGTTTCACATTACATTCAGTTTATAGACATGCAAATAATGAGAAGATCGATAACTACATTCAGAAAAATAGAAAGAAAAACAATGCTTTTTTTTATAAAAAAGGCTCTGAGAGTGCTAAATCCATGATTAAGGCCCTTAAACAAAATGAAGACTTAGCACTTCTAATTGACCAAAGAGATAGTAGTGGTTTAGAAATAGATTTTTTTGGAAAGAAGGTACTTGCAACAGATGGTTTTGCTAATTTGGCAATTAAATACAAAACAATGATATGTCCAGTATACTCCATCAGAAATCAAAATAACAAATTTCAAATAATTTTTGAAAAACCTTTACGTTATGAAGATTATAAAAATTATGATGTAAAAGGCCTAGTTGAGATGATTCACAAAAAATATTTTGAAAAATGGATTACACACTGTCCATCACAATGGCTATGGGTACATAAAAGATGGAAATTATAATTTTTTTTTGACACTCATTACTCCATCTTTCAAAGTAACATCAAAATTATTTAATTTTTTTAAAATTTGTATACTTTTAATAATTTGATTTTCTGATTTCAATATTGCATACCCTTTTTTTAAGTTTTTTTCTATCGATGAGGTATTAAGTATCTTATTTAGTAAATATAATTTTTGAGAAAAAATCTTAAATTTATTTAAAATTAAAGTTTTGTTATTATTATTTATGTATCCAATCTTGCTTTGTATATCTAATATTTTTTGTTTTGGGCTATTGTCTTGTAATCTAATCAATATATTATTAAGGAAATTTGATTTATCGTAAAAGGAATTATTAACTATCTTTAAATTATCACCGTTTATTTTACTTAATTTGTTCTCAACATCTTTGATTAAATTTGAAAAATAATTTACAGAATTTTTGAATCTCAATAGTAGTTGTTCTATTGATATATATTTTTGTTCGATAGATTGATTTAGTTTTACTTGTGAATCCTGAATTTGATTCAACAAAAAATTTTTATCAGGAACCGCAATTTCAGCTGCTGCAGTAGGTGTTGGTGCACGCAAATCTGAGACATAATCTAACAAAGTATAGTCAGTATCATGACCAATAGCTGAAATATTTGGAATTTTTAATTTAAAAACTCTTTTTATTAAATCTGGTTCGTTAAAAGGCATTAACTCCTCCAAAGAACCTCCGCCTCTGGCAAATATGATTAAATCTGGCTTTAAAAAGTCTTTAGAGTCATGATTTTCTATAAGATCTAAAAAATCTATAATTTCATTATGAGAATTTTTACCTTGAACAGAAATAGGGAAAACCTTTATTTGAGTAACTGGAAATCTTTCAGAAATTCTATGAATTATATCATGAATTACTGAACCAGAGGATGAAGTTAACACACCAATAGATTTTGGATACTTAGGTAATTTTTTTTTCTTATCATCATCAAACAAACCCAGCAAAGATAATTCTTTTTTCCTGTCTTCAATAAGCTTAAGTATTGATCCTGTGCCACTATACTCAACCTGATCAATAATGAGTTGGTAAACAGATCTCCCAAATTTAGAGTAAGATGTTATCCTACCATAAAAATTGTATTCAGTTCCCTCTTCAATTTGAACTTGCAAATTTTCATAGCTTCCTTTCCAGCATATGCAAGATATAACCTCATCATTTTCTTTAATTGAAAAATATACGTGTCCAGAACTAGCTATAGTTATTGATCCTGTCTCTCCAACTAACTTTAAATAAGAGTAGCTTTCCTCCAATAAATCTTTTATTGACTTATTCAGTTGTGATACAGTGTACTCAGGAATATTATTCACAAAATAAATATACTTTATTATGTTATATAAATGAATGTCATAGTTGTAGGATCTGGTGCTCGAGAACATGCTTTGTGTAGAATTCTTCATAATTCCTATCTTTGTGAAAAAGTATTTTGTTTTCCTGGAAATTATGGAATTAGTCAAATTGCGGAGTGTAAAGATATCTCAACAAAAGAGGATATTGTTGAGGAATGTATTAAAATTAATCCAGACCTAGTTGTTGTAGGTCCGGAAAACTATTTATCAGAAAATCTTGCTGGAGAACTTAGAAATAAGGGTTTAAATGTTTTTGGGCCTGACTCTGAGGGCGCAAAACTTGAATCTTCCAAGGAGTTCATGAAAGAATTTTGTCAATCTCACAATATCCCAACAGCAAAGTCTCAAACTTTTGTTGATTTTGATGAAGCAAAAAACTATCTCGAAAGTTTTAATGGGCCCATAGTTGTAAAATATGATGGATTAGCTGCTGGTAAGGGAGTATTTGTATGCACAAATACAAATGAAGCAATAGAGGCTTGTGAAAGGATTTTTATAAAGAAAGAATTTAATCAAGAAAACAATAAAGTTGTTATTGAAGAATTCATTGAGGGAAAAGAATTAAGTTTTTTTACAATTACTGATGGTAATGAATATTTAAATATTGGTTCCGCCCAAGACTATAAAAGAATTGGGAATAATGATACTGGACCAAATACTGGAGGAATGGGTACTATCAGCCCTGCCCCTATTTTAGATAATAATCTAGATATAATAATTCAGGATCAAATAGTAAAAAAAACTATAGAGGGTTTAAAGCATGACAACATAGCATTTCAAGGTGTTATATTTTTTGGGATAATCGTCAATGAACAAAATCAACCATATTTACTAGAATACAATACTAGATTTGGAGACCCTGAAATTCAAAGTATTTCTCTTAGGATAAAGTCAGATTTTTTATCTTTACTTCATTCAACTGCAACAAAAAATTTAAAATATGCAAATATTGAATTGTTTGAAAATAAAAAATCAATTTGTTTAATTTTAGCAACGAAAGGATATCCAGGGGATTACCCTAAAAATACTGAAATCAGAAATTTGAGTGAATTAAAAAATAATGATGAATTTTATATTTTTCATGCGGCAACTAAATTAATTAACAACAAAGTCTTTTCTAATGGAGGTAGAGTTCTATCAATCGTTGTACGTGGAGATAATTATCTTGAATGTAGAAATAAAGTATATGAAATAGCAGATATTATTGACTGGCCTGAAAAATATTACAGATCTGATATTGGTGCTAATATTTAATTCTCTTATTCTTAAAAAATTTTTTTATTAAATTTTCTTCATTATTTTTAATTAATTTATACTTTACCTTCGATATAGTTTTTCTACTGGGATTTTCATTTTTAAATAAATAATAAACCTCAGATAACCTTGAGGATTTTATAACTTCTTTGCACATATGACATGGTTCTAAATAAGATATCATTATGAGACCATCTAATCTCTTCTGATTTAATTTTTTACATGCCTTTCTTATACATAAAATCTCTGCATGTGCTGTTGGATCATTTGATGCAATTTCCTGATTGAAAGATCTAGCAATAATTCTCTCATCGATTGGGTCGACTATTACGGATGCGATAGGAATCTCACCTTTTTCCATAGCTAATTTACTTTGACTAAGTACAATACGTATAAAATTTGTTAGGTTGTTCATTGTGAATAGATCCCCAGTCATAGGTATTACAACTGATTATAAGGAAAAAGAAAACACATATTCTAAATATCCTTGGTTTGCTTTAAGACGCCATTATTCAGACTGTTTATATAAGTTTGGGTGTACACCAATATTACTACCTATAACAGATACTATAGAAAATATTGATTTTTTAGATGGCTTACTCATCTCGGGAGGGGACTTTGATATTGATCCAAAATATTACGGTGAAAATATACAGTCAGATAAAATTCAAACCATTAAAGATAGGACTAAATTTGAATTTAAAATATTAGAAAAATATTTTCCCCTTAATAGACCTATTTTGGGAATATGTGGAGGTTGCCAACTTATAAATGTATTTTTTGGTGGTAGTTTAATCCAAGATATTGAGTCATTTATTGAACACGAACAACCCAATCCAAGAGATGAGACTAGTCATGAGATAGTTTTGAGTGATACATCTAATCTAAAGATATTTAAAAATAGTCAAAAAATTTTTGTGAATAGTGCTCATCATCAGGGTATTAAAAAAATTGGTCAAAATTTAATTGTAGATGCTTATGCGCCTGATAATCTAATTGAAGCATTTCATCATAATCAACATCCATTATGTATGGGCGTTCAATGGCATCCTGAATTTTTAGTAACAGATTTTGATAAAAATATAATAAAGCTGTTTACAGATCATGCAAAAAATAACGTTTAGTAAAAAATTATCAATACAATTAAAAATTTCGAGAAACCAAGCAGAAAATTTAATAAAAAATAAAAAAGTTACTTTAAATGGTAATATTGAAACAAGACCGTTTATATCAGTAACTGATAATGATATTTTTGAAATTGAAAAACTTAAATCAAATAAACTTAATATAATACTATTTCATAAACCGCGAGGTTGTATCACTTCCAAAAAAGATGAAAAAGATAGAAAAATTGTTTATGATTTTCTTCCAAAGAAATATCACCAGTTTCACTATATTGGTAGATTAGATTACAATTCTGAGGGTTTATTACTATTTACAAAAGAGACCTCTTTTAAAAGATATATGGAACTTCCTAAATCAAATATTAAAAGATCATATCTTGTTAGTGTAATGGGTACCTTTGATCAAAATAAGCTTAAATCAATGAATAAAAAAATTTATGGAAAAGAAATTTATAAAAAACCTAATGTAAAATTAGTTCACTCTAATACAAACAAACATGTACTAAGATTTAATCTTACTGAGGGAAAAAATAGAGAAATCAGAAATATTTGTGCATTATTCAATTTAAAGGTAGAAAAGCTTAAAAGGATCTCTTACGGGCGTTTTCTATTAAAGTCTATAACCTATGGTGAATACAAAGAAGTGGAGATTAATGAGAGTTATCAGCGGTAAATATAAGGGGAGAAAGATACTAGTTGAGTCTAAAAGCGATTACAGACCAACCTTAACAAGAATTAGAGAGGATATATTTAATTTATTATTACATAATAATGATCTGAATATTAACCTTAATGAAATTATTTTATGTGATTTATTTGCAGGAACAGGTTCAATTGGTATAGAGGCATTATCTAGGGGTGTTAAAAAAGTAATATTTAACGATATCGAAAAAAATCATACTAATAAAATTGAAAAGTTTCTAAAAGAAATTAATGAAATAAATTATGAAATAACTAATTTTGATCCTTATAAACAGAAAATAGATATTTTAAATAATTGCCACGTAATTTATATTGATCCTCCGTATGATCATGGTTTTGAATTAATTCAAAAAAAAATATTGATGAGTGTTCAATCAAATATCTTAATCATATTGGAAAGTTCAAATTTAATTAATTTAGATAATCTCATATTAAAAAAGCAATACAAAAATAAAAATTTATTTTTTTTTAGAACTTAATAAATTTTAAAATAATTAATGAACTTAATAGAAAATTTTTTAAAATATCTAAATTCTCCAAATACAACAGCGACACCAATTAGTACAAATTGATATAAAGGAAAAATTAATATTAATCTAATTAACCAATATAAAAATTTATTTGTAATATAGTTTTCTATTGATACAAGTTGAAGTAATGGTTCAGATAAAATAACAGAAAGAGAACCTGCTAATCCAAAAATTATAAAAATTTTTAATAAATGTAACTTAGAATTTGCACCAAAAAAATTAATCAAATTATTTATCAATTTATGCTTTCGTATTTTTCTTTAAAATTTCAACAGCTGGTTGATCAAGAAAATTAATTTTTTCAAATTTAGACCTTAAATATATGTCAAAAATTAAGAAGAAGATCAGATAACAATAACTACTAAAATCATCTTTAATTGAAAACTGTGTAACTAAAAATTTTTTTTGAATTAGGGTTTTTATAGCACCCTCCTCTAATGTGCTGATTAAATTGTAACCTTTAATTAAACTGGCATTGGAAATGATTGTTTTATTTCTATTTTCAATTTTAAAAAAATAAAAATGTTTATCATGCGGGCCATCAATATAGAGTTGAAATTGACTATGCTGATCAATAGAGCCATAAGAGGATATATAATTTTTTGCTCTTTTATTTTTACCTAAACTTTCTGCAAAAATTTGCCTATACCACTCATTAATAGCATTTACCTTATCGTGATAACTAAGGCCTACAAGGATGTTTAAATTAAATTTTTTTTCATGGGCAATAGAGTAGTTAATATACTTTGATAGTTTACTATGATTTTTTTCAAATATTTTTTTTGCTTTATTAAATGACTTTATGATTGAGGGTAATGAATGTCCTATAGATAAAAGTGGGAGAAGTGATGTTATTGAAAATATACTAAATCTTCCACCTATATTTGGGTCATGATCAAAACATATAATATTATTTTTTAGAGCAAATTTTCTCATGTAATTATTTTTATTTTCTGTAATAAAAATAAATTTTTTTATAAGCGTTGAAATTTTTTTTTGTTTAAAAATTTTTATGACTAAATTAAGAAAATATTTAGTCTCAATAGTGTTACCTGATTTCGAAATGAATATAAATTTATCATTTTTATTAATATTTAAATCCAATAGCGTGTTTTTGATCTTAACCAATGAGGGGTTGTCATAAATAAAAATATTTTTATCAAGGCTATAGGGATCTAAAAATTGGCATAGTAATTTCGTACTTAATGAAGACCCTCCCATTCCAAATACGTGAGTTCTAAATTTTTTATTTTTGAATATACTTAGATCATAACTATTAAAATAATTTTTTTGTAATATTGGATTAAACATATCTAATGAAAAGAATTCATTAATTGAATAATTGATATTTGTTTGTTTAATAAATCTTAAGTTTTTAGAATTATTTTTTATTTTCATGAAATAATTGACTCAATAATAAAAATTCTTGTAACTACTTTTTTTTACCCTTAAAAAGTCTCTGAAAAAAATTTCCCTCTTCCTCTTCAGTATCGTTTTCCTCTATTATAATCTCGTTTCCATTATCAATTTGTTCAATAATATTTGGATTTGCTTCTTTTGCATTTGTCTGGTTAAGTATTGACTCTATCACTGGATTATTTGAGATTTCAGAATTCGTTGTGTTTTCATCTGCACTATTTGGCAGGGGTAAATCATTTGTTGGAGGTATAATAAGCTCTTTATTATATCCGACACCAACTTCGTTTCTTATTTCTCTTTGGCAAGATACCAAAAGCACTAATAAGATTAAAAATACACTTTTCATAATTTTTTATTCAAAAACAAGATATTCATCATCAAAATAACAAAGCCAACAGTAATACAGCTATCAGCAATATTAAAAGCTGGCCAGTGATAATTTCCTATGTATATGTCAATAAAGTCAATAACAAAACCCCTAAATATTCGGTCTATAAAATTGCCCAATGCACCAGACAAAATCAAAGTCAAAGTAAATTGAAAAACCATATCTTGTGTTTTTATCAATAAATATAAAAAATATGAAATAATTAGCAATATTACTATTGAAACTACTATTTGATTAAGAGATGGATCATTCAATAGCCCAAATGCAAAACCGTAATTTACAACAAATGTTAAATTTATAATTGGAAGTAAAGACACTGACTCATAAAGATCAAAGAAATTGATAACTAAAGCCTTAGTGATTTGATCCAAAGTAACAAGGAATAAAAATAAAAAAAATAAATTTAAGTTAAACTTATTTTTGAAAAGTTTTCCAAACATCATCACATCGATTGCATAAATTATTTTTACTAGATGATACTTCTTGCAATACAGCCCAGCATCGCTCACATTTTTTTCCATCAGCAAGTTTAATCTCTACATATATTTCCTCATCTTCAATACTAATTGATTCCTTTGACCTATTTGAAATATCGTATGTTTCAACATTGCTGACAATACACATCTCAGCCAAATCTAAATCTGCAATTATTTTTTGTGTATCTTTAGATAAAAATAAAATTACTTTAGCTTGAAGGCTTGAGCCAATTAATTTTTCATTTCTTTTTAGCTCTAAGGCGGAGGTGACACTTTTTCTTACTCTTTTTAGTTCTTCAAAAACTTTTTCAAGCGAAATATCCTTATAAGTAAATTCATCATCTTTAACATTTTGTAATAAAATACTTTCTTCGTTACTATAGCTCCTAGACTTCCATGCTTCTTCACATGTAAATGAAACTATAGGTGAAAGCCATTTTGTTAAAAACTCAAATATTATATGTAAACATGTTGAAGTTGATCTTCTTTTTATACTTTTTATATCATCACAATATAAGGAGTCCTTTCTAATATCAAAATAAAATGCTGATAGCTCAAGAGTGCAGAAATTTAGTAAAGCAGTGTAAATCGCATGATAATCATGTTTTGAAACTAATTCTTTAAGTTTTTCATTAAGGCTTGAAATTCGCGTTAAGAGATACCTTTCTAATTCAGGCATTTCCTCTGGGTCAACTAAATTTTGTTTATTAAAGTTATTAAGGTTTCCTAAAAGGAATCTTAGTGTGTTTCTTATTTTTCTGTAAGAGTCTATTTGGTAGTTAATAATCTGATTATCAATTTTTAAATCCTCAGAATAATCTGATGCAACAACCCAAATACGTAATATATCTGCGCCGTATTTATTTATTATTTCATCTGGGGAAATAACGTTTCCGACTGACTTAGACATTTTTCTACCTTTACCATCTACAACAAAGCCATGTGATAAAATACTTTCAAAAGGTGCCTTGTCTCTTGTTCCGCACGACTCAAGTAATGAGGAATGAAACCAACCTCTATGTTGATCTGAGCCCTCTAAATACATCGATGCTGGCCAGTGAAGATCTTCTCTAGCCTCTAATACATAAGAATGAGTTGAACCACTATCAAACCACACTTCAACGACATCTTTTACTTGTTCAAAATCATTTGGGTCATATTCAGGTGATAAAAATCTTGAGGGTTCGGAATTAAACCAGGCATCGCCTCCCTCTAATTCATAAATCTTTGCAATTTTTTCAATAATATTTTGATCGCGTAGAGGTTCACCTGTTTTTTTATTGACAAATATTGGTAAAGGCACCCCCCAAACTCTTTGTCTCGACACGCACCAATCTGGACGTTCCTGTATCATACTTCTTAATCTTTTTTGTCCTTGTTTTGGGAAAAAATCAGTTTCATCGATAGCTTTAAGTGCTTTTGTTCTTAAATCGTTTGTGTCCATTGAGATAAACCATTGTGATGTATTTTTATATACCAAGGGGGCTTTAGATCTCCAAGAATGAGGATAGCTATGAACTAAAATACCTTGTGATATAAGGTTATTGTTTTTTTTTATTTCATCACAAACATTTTGATCAACTTTAAAAATGTGTTGGCCATTAAATATAGGAATATGATCATAATATATTCCACTTTCATTTATTGTCATGGGTAATTCTAAATCATGTTGTTTACCCAAAATAAAATCATCCATCCCATGTACTGGACAAATATGAACAATGCCTGTGCCTTGTTCAGTAGTTACAAAATCACCATGAAGAATAGGAACTTCAAAATTATATCCAGAGTCGTATAAAGTGTGTTTGCAAAAAGTATTTGTTAATTCATGACCTTTAATAGAAAAATTAACTTTATATTTTTCAATTTTATTTTCTTTAATAAATGACTCAACCAAATCGCTAGCTATAATAACGTTTTTGTTTCCATCATTTATTTTTAAATTTAAAGATTTGTATTCAATATCGCTATGAACTGCCAAAGCTCTATTACCTGGTATTGTCCAAGGGGTAGTTGTCCAAATAACAATAGAGTGCTCTTTTAATTTATCGTTATCAGTTTTTGAAATTTGAAAACAGGCATATATTGTTGTTGATTTATGATCATGATATTCAACCTCTGCATCTGCAAGTGCTGTTTTTTCTATAACTGACCATAAAACTGGTCTGTGTCCTTTATAAATACCACCATTTTTGAGAAACTTTCCTAATTCTCTCACTATTTGTGCCTCTGCATGAAAATGCATAGTTGTGTATGGGTTATCCCAATCGCCAATTACTCCTAATCTTTGGAATTCTTTTTTTTGAATAGATATCCACTTATTAGCAAAATCTCTGCACTGTTTTCTGAATTCAATCACAGGTACATCGTCTTTATTTTTCTTTTTAGCTCTGTACTCCTCCTCTATTTTCCATTCAATAGGTAGTCCGTGACAATCCCATCCTGGAACGTAAATAGAGTTTTTATTAAGAAGTTGTTGATATTTTACAATTATATCTTTTAAAATTTTATTAAGGGCATGACCCATATGAAGATGACCATTTGCATAAGGAGGTCCGTCGTGAAGAATAAATTTTTCTTTAGAATTGGATTGTTCTCTTAATTTTTTATATATGTCATTTTTAAGCCATTCATCTAGAATTCCTGGCTCTTTTTTAGGCAAGTCAGCTTTCATAGAAAATCCAGTCTTTGGAAGAGTAATAGAGTCTTTAATTTCCATAATTTAATATTTTTTTTGCTTCAGCGATATCTAAATTGATTTGATTTAATAATTCTTTTATACCATTAAATTTTTTCTCTTGTCTAATCTGTTTATAAAAAAATAATTCTATATTCTTATCATAAATATTATTGTCAAAATCAAACAAATAGGCCTCAACAATTGGCTTTTCTTTATTAAAAGTTGGTCTTATACCAAAATTAACAATACCAAAATAAGTATTTCCATCAATCGTGGTCTCTACAGCATAGACACCATATGGAATAATAATTGTATTGAGAGGGTACTCAATATTGGCTGTGGGAATACCAATTGAACGACCTCTCTGATCGCCTTTGATAACTTTACCAGAAATACTAAATTTTCTTTTCAAATCTTTATTTGCTAATTCAATATTTCCTAAATTAAGATTTTCTCTTATTTTACTTGAAGAAATTTTGTTATTATTTTGCTCATCGAAAATGAGATCAATTTCGTTTAGTTGAATATTATTTTTCTCACAAAATATTCTTAAGGTCTCTATGTTTCCTTTTCTTTGATTCCCATACTGGAAGTCTCTTCCTATTAAAATTTTTTTGGTATTAAGTTTTCCTAATAAAATTTTATCTTCGAATTCTAGATGATTTAGTTGAGTAAATTTTTTATTAAAATGTAAGTCAATTAAATAGTCTAAACCTAAGCTCTCTAAAATCTCTTTTTTTTTTAATTGAGAATTAATCATAAAATTATTTTGTTTTTTAAAATAAATTTTTGGATGTGGTGTGAATGATAAAATAGCAGATTTAGATTTTGATATTTTAGTTTTTTGTATTAAGTTTTTAATTATCTCTCTATGGCCTTTGTGAATACCATCAAAGTTACCTATGGTTAAACATAGGTTATCATCGATATTAATTTCTTCAAAACTACTATTGATATATTTCATAGAAAGAATTAAACGGTGTGATATTTGCTCTTATAATAAATAAGGGGTTTTTTGGTGTTTAATTTAATACAGTTTGTTATTAAACATATGATTATTGTATGATCGCCTGATATGACTTTTTTTTCAACTTTTGCTTCTAATAGTCCCAGAGACTCCGGAAAGAAAGGAACCTTATTATTCGCAATTTTATATTTTGTATTCACCCACCTCTTCTCTAATGATCCGGCGAATTTATTAGATAAATTAAGTTGAGATTTAGCTAAAAAATTTACATTTAAAGGACTATTTATTTTAAAACTTTTTAAATTTAAATTTTCATTTCCAAGACAAAATAAAAACTTTGGAGGGACAAGAGAAAGGCTTGAGAAAGAGTTGACTGTACAACCAAAAAATTGTTTTCGATTAGTTCCATTTGTTACAATCGTAATACCTGTGGAAAATAATGAGAAAACAGCCGTTAAATTTTTAATATTTTTCATAGTTTTATTTATTATTGGTAGCGCTGGAGAGACTCGAACTCTCACGAGGTTGCCCTCACCGGATTTTGAATCCGGCGCGTCTACCATTCCGCCACAACGCCTTAAAATAATCTTATTTACTTATATTATTAAGACAAATTAGGCAAATTGATAACTAATTGTGTATTTATTTAAATTTAAGAATAATATCTCGATACTTTGGAATACATTTACTTTATGGCGCCCATACTTACTTTTGCAATGACTGCTGCCATTACACCGGGACCTAATAATATAATTCTTTCAACAAACGCTGTTAATTATGGTTTTAAAGCAACAATTCCACTTATGTTAGGTGTCTTTTTTGGATTTTTATCGGTTTTAACTCTTTGCTTATTAGGAATAGGAGAGATTTATGAAAACTATCCAAATTTTAGGAATTTTATAAAAATTGTAGCCACTATCTTCTTAACTTATTTGGCTTATAAAATTTTTATTTCAACTGAATTTTCAGAAAATAATAATAAAAGAAGATTTACATTTAGAGATATTTATTTTTTTCAATTAATAAATCCTAAAGCTGTAAGTGTTTCAATGTCTAGTTCTGCAATTTTTATACAAAATAAATTCTCATATTTAGAGGAATTTATTTTAATCTTTATTTGTTTTATAATTTCAACATCAACTAGTGCAGTAGTTTGGGCTGCTATTGGACACTCATTTAGAAAATATCTTAATGATAAAAGAAAAATTATTTATTTTAATAGAGTTATGGCTCTATTGTTACTAGGCTGTGTTTTTTATATAATTATATGACAGTAAATTTATTTAAATTATTTTTCTTTTTATTAATTAGCTTCTTACTGCTTACACCTATAGCCTTAGTTATAACAAATGGTTTGAGTGCAATTTCTTTAACCAATGAGCTTTACATTAATAGATATTTAATTGGGTCTACTAAACTCATAGTAATGGTAAGTATTTTTACAACAATCATCAGTGTTCCATTGGCATGGATAAATACAATGACCGAATTTTGGGGGCGAAAATTTCTACAAATATTTGCAATACTACCTTTAGCAGTTCCAGCCTATATTTCAGCATATACTTATGCCGAAATTTTGGAGCCAGGTGGTTTTATGACTCTCAAATTTTTGTTTTATGATGGTTTCTCAATAAGAAATAGTATCGCGGCTTCGCTAATAATTTCTTTATCTTTTTTTCCATATGTTTATATCCTAACTAGGATTGCAATCATAAATTTCTCCACAAGATATATAGAGGCTGCAAAAACTCTTGGTAAAAATCCTTATCAATGTTTTTTTAAAATTGGTTTACCCATGGCCCTACCTGGAATAGCTGCAGGACTAGCATTAGTTTTGATGGAAACAGTCAATGATTTTGGTGTTGCAGATTTTTTTGGTTTACAAACACTTTCAGTAGGAGTTTTTCACTATATAGCGATATTAAATGATTTACCTTTAGCTTTCTTATTAGCCTTAATTATTATTTTAGTAATGGGTTTGTTATATTTTTTTGAGCAAAAATTAAGAGGTAAAAGGAAATTCAATAATAATTCCTATGAAAATATTCAGTGGTCAAAATATAAATTAGGAAAGTTCATTGGAATAATTGCATTAATCTTAGGAGTCTTACCTATTTTGTTTGGTTTTATTCTGCCTCTTGTTTTTGTAATTTATACATTTTTACATAATTTAAATTTTATTGATTTTAATAACTATTTTACCTCATTATATAATTCAATCGTGCTTGGAGTTATTGCTGGAATTGGATGTGCTATCATCTCAGTATTTATTAGTTTTTACTCAAGATTCACTACTAAAAATCACATTACATATTACAAAAAAATAATAAACATTGGGTATGCAATACCAGGTGTAGTAATAGCTTTAGGAGTACTTTTCTTTTTATTTTATTTTGATCGATTAACAACATTATCTTTGTCTACCACTTTATTGGGCTTGTCCTTAGCTCTGATAATTAGATTAATTGCTCTATCAAATAATTCTTTAGACTCAGGGATGGAAAAAATTGGAAAATCAATTGATGATGCCTCAAGATTAATTGGAAGAAAATCGTCAACAACATATTTTCGAATAATTTTACCTCAGGTTAAGTTGAGTATATTAGCAGGATTTTTTCTAGTATTTGTTGATACCGTAAAAGAGTTGCCTATTACTTTACTACTTAGACCTTTTAATTTTGATACACTTGCTACCAGCCTATACGAATATTCATCAAATGAAATGTTTGAATATGGAAGTTTGCATGCTTTAACAATTATTTGTTTTCTTTCTATTGTAATTTATTTGTTCGATAACGTGCTAGAAAAAAGAATGTTGTTAAAGACGAAAAAATAATTATTTAAATTTTTTCATTAACTTTAATGTTTCATCACTAACGTGATGCTCAATACCTTCACTGTCATTTTCTGCAGTCTTTCTGGAGACACCTAACTTAATTAAGAAATTATAAACAATTTCATGCTTTTGTTTTGACTGTGTGGCTAATTTTTCTCCCTTTTCTGTCAAAAAAATCGAACGGTATGGTTCAGATTTTGCTAAATTAAAACTTATTAAACGCTTCAAATTTTTATTAACAGTAGCTTGTGACACACCAAAATGTTGAGCTAAATCAGCATTTTTAACATCACCTTTATTTTGCAAAATTTCTTGAATAGCCTCAACATAATCCTCTAGTATTTCATTCTTATTTTGACTTCTGATATTTGAAAATTGATATGGCTCACTAGATCTAGTGTTTTTCATAGCGGGTTCAATCTATTTTGTTAACAATTAAAAGTAAAGAATTGTTTGACTAATATTTAGTTATATCTATATTGTTTAGCCTAGGCTAAAAATATGACAGAATTAGTATTAGAATTAAGTAGAAAATTTCAATATTTAAGATTATCAAAAATTTTCCTCTTTATATGTATTCTCCTTCTTTTATTTTCTGAACAAACTAGAAATATTTTAATTTCGTCATCGAGTGACGCCTACATAGCTGTATCTAGCTTTGTTGGAGTGACACTTCTTCTATTTGTTATTCTTGAAAAGAGAAATTTTAATTTACAAAAATTAATTTTACAAAATAAGAAATTTGAAATTCCCATTTGCTCTATGTTAGGAGTTATACCTGGTTGCGGCGGAGCAATAATGGTAATGAGTTTATTCACTAGAAAGGTAGTTTCTTTTGGAGGTGTGCTCGCAGCACTTATTAGTACTATGGGCGATGCAGCTTTTCTTCTTATTGCAACAAAACCCCAGGCTGCTTTAATCATACTACCAGTTACTTTTATAGTAGGTATAATATCTGGATATGTTGCTCAACCTTTTACAAAAAATTTTTTACAAAATAAAATTAATAAGAATATAAATACAACCCATTTACCTAAAAATAAAATATCAAATAAATTTTATTATATTTGGTTTTTATTTTTAGCTCCTGGATTTATTTTGGGAATGTTAAATGCTTTTAACATTGAACTAAACTTTAATTTTATTGGAATTAATGTGGTTGAAGTAATGGCATTTATTTTGGCGATATACTGTGTCTTGTTGTGGGTTTTGAATCCGCTAACAGATATTCAAATGGCTTCAATTCACGAAAACTCCTATAGAAAAGTTGTAGATACAACTTGCTTTGTTACTGTTTGGGTCATTATTTCATTTGTTGTCTACGAGCTAATAGATCTATCAACTAATGGTTTAATATTTGAGTCATTAATACTATTTGGTCCATTTATTCCTCTTTTGGCTATACTAATCGGCTTTATTCCTGGCTGTGGTCCTCAAATTATGATCACATCCATGTATGTGAGTGGTCAAATTCCTATGTCCGCACAAATAGGAAACTCTATATCTAACGACGGTGATGCACTTTTCCCTGCGATAGCCATATCTGCAAAGGCAGCAATAGTTGCAACACTCTACAGTGCGATCCCAGCTATTATAATTGCTTATCTCTGGTATTACCTTATAGGTTAAATACTAAATATTAATTAATCGATATGATTTGGAAGAATTTACATATATATGTTGAAAAAAAATCTAAATCAAAATATTCACAATATTTTTTATCTTTAGTTGCTTTTATAGAAAGTATTTTTTTTCCAATTCCTCCAGATATAATTTTAATACCGATTGTTTATTTTAATCCTAAAAATTTTTTAGCAACTGCACTGAATTGTACGATATTTTCAGTCATCGGTGGCGCTTTTGGATATATCATAGGGTATTTCATTTTTGATATTGCTCAATCTTATTTTGATATAAGCAAGCAGGGTGAATTTATGAATTTTTATAAAGATTGGGGTATTTTTGCGGTTTTTTTGGGTGGTTTTACACCTATACCTTACAAAGTTATAGCTTTAACAAGTGGATATGCTCAATTTAATTTTATCTATTTTATACTCCTTTCATTGTTATCTAGGGGGTTGAGGTTTTTTATTATTGCTTTTATCATTAAACAATTTGGGAAATTAGGTATGGAAATTTTACAAAGAAATAAACTATTAATTTTTATAATCATACCTCTTGGAATAGTCTTTTTTATTTATTTATTTATTTATCATGATTAAACAAACTAATATTTTATTTATTGTTTTTTTATTTTCGCTGGTAGCTATATCTTTTGCTTTAATATTACAATATGCATATGGTCATAGTCCATGTAAATTGTGTGTATATCAACGAGTTCCATATTACTCAATTTTGATATTAGGTGTATTTTATTTTTTTATTAAGAGATATTTCAATTTAATTTATATATTACTAACTATCTTGCTTCTTGTTGAATTAGGAATCTCCGGTTATCATTCTCTTACAACATTTGGAATAATTGAGTACACCGGATGTGAAGCTGCCACGCTTCCAAATGATATTACAAAATTAAAAGAAGAATTAATCTCTAATACATTAATTACCACATGCTCTGATGCAAACTTACCTTACTTTGGTATTCCATTATCAGTTTATAACTTCTTGTTTTCAATGACTTTTCTGTTATTAATTATTTTCAATGCCTACAAAAAAGAAAAATAAATCACTAAGCAGTGAAGATAAAAAATTGATCGAAGAAATTATCAGAGTGGATCACGCAGGTGAGCATGGAGCAACACAAATATATCGTGGACAATTAGCTATTTTTAAAGAAAACACAGAATTTGGTAAAGAAATTAAGGAGATGGCTGACCAAGAGGAAATTCATAAATCAACTTTTGATGAATACATAGTAAAAGAGAACGTAAAACCAACCGCTTTATTTCCATTTTGGAATTTAGCAGGTTATGCCCTTGGATTAGGTACTGCATTAATGGGGAAAAAAGCTGCAATGGCATGCACCGTTGCTGTTGAGGAGGTTATTGGTCAACACTATGAGGAACAAGCCAAGGAACTATCAAAAAGAAAATTAAAACCAGATTTATTGAAGACTGTAAAAAAGTTTAGAGAAGATGAGCTAGAACATCATGATACAGGCGTCGAACACCAGGCAGAAATGACAACTGGGTATGTTCTTTTGTCTAAAACAATAAAACAGCTATGCTATACAGCTATAAAAATAACTAAAAAATATTAATCTTTCTCTAAGACACTATCCCAATATAAATAATCTCTCCAACTTGAATGAAGATAATCAGAGGGGAAATTTTTACTTTTTAATCTTAAAGAATATTGAGAGGGTTCTTTAGGTTTTCTAAGCAATTTAAAACCAACTTGACTTAAATCCCTACTTCCTTTGGTCCAATTACATTTTGAACATGCAGTCACAACGTTCTCCCAATTTGTCAATCCACCTTTTGAACGAGGTATTAAATGATCGAAAGTTAATTCTTTTGTTGAAAATTTATCATTGCAATATTGACATGTGAAATCATCTCTCAAAAAAACATTAAATCTTGTAAATGCAGGTTTATGACTATGTGGTATGTAATCTTTGAGTGCGATAATGCTAGGGAGTTTTATTTCAAAAGATGGGGATGAAACCTTTTGATCATATTCTTCAACTATATTAACTCTATCAAGAAAAACCGCTTTTACCGTATCTTTCCAATTCCATATAGATAAGGGGAAATAGCTAAGAGGCCGGTAGTCTGCATTTAATACTAAAGATGGGCAATGATTCGAGTTAATCATGATTACATATTAACATATCTAAAAAAGAGTATTTTTAATAGTTTATTAATTCCAGCGTTCATACAGCTTGTTAATTTCATCTAAAGCAATTGGGCTAATTGAATGTGCACAGTTGTCATCTAAAACCAGTTTACTAGAAAATTTTTTTGATTCCAAAAACGAATTTGTCTCAACTGCCCTATTAAATGGTACGACATCGTCCATTTTTCCATGAAAAATTAAAAAACTAGATTTGATTTCAGATATTTTCAAATCATTTAAAATTTCTTTTGGTAATGATCCTGATAATGAAATGATACTGTGAAAATTTAAATTTTTTTGTAGAGCATAATATGTCGCCAACATAGAGCCCTGAGAGAAACCAATGATAGAAATCTGAGTTTCATCAACTGAGTGTTCATGAATTATTTTTTCAATTATTTTTTCAAGATGAAAGAAGGCTGATTTTAGGCCCTCTTTTAATTCTTCAATTGATCTCTCTTTTAATGGAAACCACTGATACCCAAAATAATTGAATTCACAGGGCTCCGGGGCATTAGGAGATATAAACTCAGTTTCTTCTTTTTCCATAGATATATAATCTTTTAAGGAAATTAGGTCATTTCCATTAGACCCATAACCATGCAAAAATAATACAATTTTCTTCATCAATTCTTCTAAAATTTAATAATTAGACATTTATAGATAATTTGATAACTATTTACCATGTTTTCATCTACTTTATTGCCTTTTGTTTTAGTTGTATCCATGATTTTAGCTCTTTTAATGGTTGTAATTGGTGTAATAGCTATGGCTAAAAATGGAAGTTTTAATAAAAAACACAGTAACAAACTTATGCGAATGAGAGTATTGTTTCAAGGTATTGCTGTTTTAGTATTCGCTGCGATAATATATTTATCAAGATAATTTAAATTACTAAAATCATGAATAAGAAAAGTAAAATACTATCAACCACAATTAATAAAAGCACTTCCAGTTTAATGGATGATTTTAATAGCTCAATTGATATTGATAAAAGATTAATTGGAGAGGATATTGCCGTTACAAGTGCACATGTAAAAGCTTTAGTAAAACTAAAAGTTATTTCAAAAAAAGAAGCTCTTACTATTCAAAAAGGATTAAATTCAATATTGAATGATAATAAAAAAGGTAGACTAAAATTTTCAAAAAAAAATGAGGATATTCACATGAATGTAGAGTCTTTCCTCAATAAAAAAATAGGTAATGTAGCTAATAAGATACATACTGGAAGGTCTCGTAATGATCAGGTAGCAACTGATACTAGATTATGGACAATTAAAGCCTCCAAAAATTTACAAGAAGAAATCAAGAATTTAATGAAGTCTATTTTAAATCAAGCTCGTGGAAATGAAAAAACTATTATTCCTGGATTTACTCATTTGCAAGTGGCACAACCTGTATCTTTGGCTCATCACCTAATTGCATATTTAGAGATGTTTAAAAGAGACTTAAATTATTTTGATTTTTGTATAGATAACAGCGATGAAAATGTATTAGGCAGTGCTGCTTTAGCAGGGAGTAATTATAACTTAGATATAGGTTTACTAAATAAATGTTTACATTTTTCAAAATCTAAAAATAATTCTATGGATGGTGTAAGTGATCGTGATTTTTGCATGTATTTTCTACATGCTAGTTCTTTAACTGCGACGCATTTAAGTAAATTATCATCTGAGCTAATTTTATGGTCAAGTAATTTCATGAAGTTATTTAATATAAGTAATGAATATTCTACAGGTAGTTCCATAATGCCTCAAAAAAGAAATCCCGACTCATTAGAACTTGTAAGATCAAAAACGAATAGCATTAGAATTAAGTCAATAGAACTCTCAAATATTGTTTCAAACCTTCCTTTAACTTATTTTAAAGATTTTCAGGAGGATAAAAGGATAATATTTGATTGTTATGATGAGTTATTAAGCTGTATTAAAATTATGGAAGAAGTTATAAAAAAATCTAATTTTGAAAAATCTATTGGAAGAGATTTATGCAATAATTATTTTGCTACAGCTACAGATTTAGCAGACTATCTAGTTATAGAAAAGAAAATACCTTTTAGAGACTCTTATAAAATTATTGCTGATATAGTAAATTATGCTCAGAAAAAAAATAAAAATCTCTCACAAATAAAAATTGATGAATACCAAAAATTTCAAAAATCAATTGATAAAAATATTTATAAATACGTTGATATAAATAACAGTCTTTCAAGAAAAAAAACACCCATGAGCTCTAATCCAAAAGATGTTTCTAGAGTGATTAAAAAATATATTAAATTTCTTAGAGTAAGATGATCAAGTTTTTATTAATAATATTATTACCCATATTTATCATTGGCTGTGGAAACCAAAAACCTAATAAATTACCAGAGGGTGTTGTAGATAAATCTCAATATCCATTTCCTCCTAATGATGACTATGATTACCCTGAGAGCGAATAATGCTGGATAAAATATTAAAAGAGTTTTCTAGTCCTTTTTATCTTTATGATGAGGATAAAATTAAAGATAAAATAAGTTTTCTAAATAATTTAGAATTAGAATTTCCTAGAAAATTTAATTTTGCTGTCAAAGCTAATCCTAACCTTGCAATTTTAAACCTTATTCATCGTTGTGGTTTTGGTGCTGAAGTTGTCTCTGCTGGTGAACTATTTAAATCATTGAAGGCCGGGTTTGAACCTGAGGATATTATATTTGATGGGCCAGGAAAAACTGATTTCGATTTAAAGTACGCAATCACTCAGAAAGTTCACTCTATAAATGTTGAAAATATTGAGGAAGTTGAATTTATTAATGATTACTCTTTAAGTAAGGGGCTAAAAACAAATATTGGTATCAGAATAAACCCTGATATTGATGGGTCGACCATGGATAAGATTACTACTGGTTTATCAGGAGGTAAATTCGGTATTTCAATTGATCAAATTGACTTTGATACAATCTCTAATTTAGAGGGGGTAAACTTAAAAACACTCTCTGTTCATATAGGAAGTCAAATAACAGATTATCAGAAGTTACTTAGTTCATATGAAAATCTAATCAAAATTGCAGATGAGCAAAATCTTAAAAATAATATAAATATTGATACTTTAGATTTTGGTGGAGGATTTGCTGTCCTTGATCACTCAGATAAAGAAATCAATTTTGATGGTTGGAAAAATAATTGTAACAAAATACTTAATGGTAAAAATTATAATATTATATTTGAACCTGGAAGATTTATAGTAGCTGATAGCTGTGAACTTATTAGTAAAGTTTTATATATAAAAAATAGTGGCAATAAGAAAATTGCTATTATTGACTGTTCATTTTCGGAATACATTCGTCCAGCTTTGTATGACATAAAGCCTCCAATAAAAGTTTCAAACAACTCAAAGGATGTTGAAATTTATGATATCGCAGGTGGAATTTGTGAGTCTACTGATTATTTTGTAAAAGATATTGAACTCCCCAAGATAGAAGTTGGAGATAATATAGTATTTATGAATGTTGGTGCTTACGGATCCTCTATGTCCTCAACTTATAATAGTCGACCTCGACCTCTAGAGGTATTGTTCAACAAAGATGAGTATCGTGTAATCCGATCTCGTGATACCTTAGAAGATCTATGTAAAAATGAGATCATGTAATGATAATATTTTTAAAGCGCGTAAATATTATAATCGCCTTAATTGTATTATTTTTAACTCTTGGTTTAATTAAATTTAAAAATAACTTATCTCATGATCCTGTAAATAACTTTAATGTTGATGCGATTGTTGTATTAACAGGGGGAAAAGGAGAGAGAATAATTGAGGGTTATAAACAAATAGAAAAATCTAATCAAAATAAGTTGTTTATTTCTGGTGTTGATAATACCTTTAATTCAGAAGTTGTATTAGTGAATATTCTTAACTTTGATCAAAACATTGTTGAATGTTGTATTGAGGTTGGATATTTATCAAAAAATACATATGAAAATGCATTAGAAACAAGATATTGGGCCTTAGAAAAAAAAATAAAATCGATTTTATTAATTACTTCAGATTTACATATGCAACGTGCAGAATTTTTATTTAATCAACTATCAGGTTTGAAAGTAACTCCTTATTCTGTAAGCAATAGTGATATAGTCATCCCTTTTGAAAAATTGGTAGAGGAATACATTAAGTTAATTGTCTCAAAATTAGTTTTTATAAAAAAATATGAAATTTAGTTTTTTAATAACATTTTATTTTACAACAGCTATTGTATTAATTATTTCTTTGTTAGGCCTTCCCTTCAAATATACAAAATTTAGATTTTTTGTGCTTTTCTTTACAAGGAACATGACAGTAATTTTAAAACTGTTTGGAATTAATATAGAAGTAATTAATTCTGATTTTGCGCACAAAAAGGGTTATCTCTATGCGAGTAAACATCAGTCAATGTTTGAAACAATATACTTTAATGAACTCTTTTATAATCCTGCATATATTTTAAAAAAAGAATTATTGAATATTCCATTATTTGGGACCTATCTTAAAAAATTGGGAATGATTGCTATTGATAGAAAACAAGGAATCCATAGTCTTCGTTACGTAAATCAGCAAACAGCTGAATATTTAGATCATAGACCTGTAATAATTTTTCCCGAGGGAACTAGAACAACCTTTAAGGATCAACCTGATTTAAAACCTGGAATTTATTCTATGTACAAGTCTTTGAACAAGCCAGTTGTGCCTATTGCTTTAAATTCTGGAAAATTTTGGCCTAAAAATAATCAGATTCATAAAGGCTCCATAACAGTAGAGTTTAAAGAACCGATACCTCCAGGGTTAAGCAAGCAAGAATTTTTAAATAAACTCAAAATGGAGATAAATAGCCTTAATCATTAGGAATAAATTTTCCTGCCTGTCTTGCCTTAACAATTCTATCTCTTACGTTTTTGGTCTTCTTTAATTTTGTTAATAAATTCTTAGAATTTCCCTGATTGAGGGTTTTAGAAAATTTTTTTAATTCACTTATGAAATTATTAGTTAATTTTTGAATTTGAGAATTATTTGCTAAAAATATATCCCTCCACATTTCTGGATCACTTCCTGCTACTCTAGTAAAGTCTCTAAATCCTCCAGCAGAAAATTTTACAAGCTTTGAATTTAGTGAAGATTCTTTTTTCATTGCCGTCAAAACTAATGAATAGGAAATTAAATGAGGCAAATGTGAAGTCAAGCTAAGCACTTTATCATGCTCTTTTGCAGACATAATTTCTATTTTCATATTTAGTGACTTCCAAAACCTAACTATCTTATTGATGTTTGTCTTGGAAGATTTTTTTAAAGGACAAATAATATTATATCTATTTGTAAATAGTCCATCAAATCCATTCTCCAGTCCAGCTTTTTCAATACCCGCTATTGGGTGTGAGGGAATAAAATTAAATTTATATTTTTTTTGATTATATAATTTTTCTATATTTACTTTTGTTGAGCCCACATCTGTAACAATTGTTTTATCTAAATTAATGTTGCTAAGTTTTTTGAATATAGATTGATACTGGAGCATAGGTACACAAATAATTATGAGATCAATATTTAAATTGTTGATTTCTTGAAGTGATTTCAAAACTTTTACATTATTTAATTTTGATTTATTAATTCTAATTTTGAGGTTATTGGATTTATCAAAGGCAAAAATATTAACATTTTTGTATTTTTTAATTACTGATCTTGCTATTGATGATCCAATCATTCCAAAACCAATTATGAGAATATTTTTAAACATTAAATTTATTGGCTGTTTTTACTGCCTTTTTCATGTCACTTTTTGTTCCAATAGTCATTCTTACAAAATTATGTAATCCATATGATGACAATGATCTGACTGTAATTTTATTGGAGTGTAAAAAATCAACAAATTTTTGTGTTATTGATGAACTTTTAAACTTTAAAAGGATAAAATTGGCCTGAGTATCAATGGTTTCAAATAATTTGTTATTTAGACCACTACAAGTAAGAGATTTGTTTACAAAATTATTTTTTACAGAGTCATTAATCCATTTTTTATTTTTCAAAGACTCTTGAGCTGCAATACATGATAATCTAGATACATTAAAAGGCTTTTTATATTGATAGAGTTGAGAAATAAGGTTTGAATTAGCATATCCCCAACCTACTCTTAAGCCGCCTAGAGCAAATATTTTTGAAAAAGACCTTGTTATAATCAAATTAGAATATTTTTTAACTAATTGCATTCCATCATCATATTTTTTATCTCTAATATATTCACAGTATGCTGAGTCTAATACAACAATTGTTTTTTTACTTATTTTATTTAAAAATTTAATTAATTCATTTTTGTAAAAAATTGATCCGGTAGGATTATTGGGATTAGCTAAAAAAACAATTTTTGTTTTTGAGCTAATCATTTTACTTAAATTTTCTAATTTAAATTGAAACTCTTTATCATCATATTTATTTACTTTGCATCTAAAGTGTTTTGCATAGATCGAATACATAGCAAAAGCATATTTAGTAAAAACAACTTCATCATTGGGTTTTGAAAAAGTAGCATATATCATTTGGAGAACTTCATCTGAGCCTGCGCCTAATATAATTTGTTTATTATTTATTTTATAAGTTTTAGCAATTTGATTAATTAAACTCTCTCCATCAAGCTCAGGATAGATATTTGAAAATTTAATATTTTTTTTTATTAATAACTTTACAGATTTAGCTGGGCCATAGTTGTTCTCATTTGATGAAAGCCTTACATACCCTTTAAATACTTCTGCTCCACCCTTGTAGGTATTTTTTGGTTGGCTATTTTTCATAATTTTTTGATAATAAATAAACTATATAAAGAAAATATCATCATTTTATATTGAAAATTAATCCAAAAAGCCTTAAATTCCAGTTTCACCGATTTGATAGCAGCTTGCGGGTGTAAAACAGCTAAAGCGTATCTCCCGCAGTTATCTTTCGAACAGGTTTAAAAATGAGAGAAATAATTGCAAATACTGAATATCCAGGTTTCTTACTGAAATGCCAAGAAGAGCTATCATTGGACTCTGGTAAAAAAATTAAGAATTTTCAAATCGCTTATCAAACATATGGAAGTCTTAATGCTCAAAAAAATAATGCAATTTTGGTTTGTCATGCATTAACTGGTGATCAATTCCCTGCAGAGGAAAATCCTATAACTAAAAAAAATGGATGGTGGGAATTAATGATTGGACCCGATAAGCCTATTGATACGAATAAATACTTTGTTATCTGCTCGAATGTTCTTGGGGGCTGTGTTGGAACGACAGGTCCTAATGATACTAATCCTGATACGTCAAAAATATATGGTTTAGATTTTCCCACCATAACGATTAGAGATATGGTGAGAGTACAAAAAATACTTGTTGATGAGCTTGGAATATCCAAATTGCTTTCTGTAGCAGGTGGTTCAATGGGTGCAATGCAAGTTCTACAATGGGCTGCTACTTATCCGGAAAGTGTGAGGTCTATTATGAGTATAGCAGGTTCATTGAAACACTCTGCCCAAAATATTGCATTTGACGAGGCAGGAAGACAATCCATTATGTTGGATCCTAAATGGCAAAATGGAAGATATTTGGAGAGTAATGAAAAACCTGAGAATGGTCTCTCTGTTGCAAGAATGATAGCACATATTACTTACTTATCTGAGAAAGCTTTTCAAAATAAATTTGGTCGAAATTTACAAGAAAAAAATGATTTATCTTTTGGCTTTGGAATAGACTTTCAGGTCGAAAGTTATCTTCGTTATCAAGGTAGATCTTTTGTTGATCGATTTGATGCTAATAGCTATCTATATATGACTCGAGCAATGGATTATTTTGACGTGAAAGATGAAATTATTGCAAATAAAAAAACTATAATTGATAATTCGATCCGATTTCTAGTTTTATCATTTACCAGTGATTGGCTATTTCCAACAAAAGAGTCAAGAGAGATAGTATCTTTATTAAATTCTATTGGGTCCAATGTTAGTTTTGCTGAAGTCGTATCAGATAGAGGTCACGATAGTTTTTTATTAGATGAGCCACAATTTTTTAAAGTTGCTCAGGGATTTTTAAAGGGAATAAAATGAGAAAAGACTATGAGATCATTTTAAATTTAATTCCAGAAAACTCAAAGGTGTTGGATATTGGTTGTTCTGATGGAGAGCTAATCACTTACTTAGAAAATAAAGGAATAAGTGCTCAAGGTGTGGAATTGAGTCAAGAAAAAGTAATCAAATGTTTGGAAAAAGGATTAGATGTAATACACGGTGATATAAATTTAATAGTTGAAGATTTTCCATTTAATCAATTCGATTATTGTCTTTTGACTCAGACAATTCAGGCAGTTCAAGAACCAGACCAATTATTAAACACCCTCAAAAAAGTAAGTAAAAATATCATTGTGAGCTTTAATAATTCGGCACGTCTGAGTAAAATTTCAAATTTTCTTTTAACAGGAAGTTTTGACTCACTTTTAAAAAAAGCAAATAGTGATCACTGGTATAATACTGATTATATTCACCCATGTAGCATCAAAGATTTTAAAAAATTAGCAACAGATTTAGATCTAAAAATAATTTCAACTTTTGATGTCCTTTCTCAAAAGAAATTTGAAAACGGTAAAATTCCTTCAAATTTATTTTGTAAAGAAGTTCTCTTCCATATTACTAATGAACAATAAAAATATAATTTTTGTCTATAACGCCAAAGGTGGTAAATGGAACTATATTCTTGATACAGTCCATAAATATGCCTCCCCCAGCACCTATGATTGCAATTTATGTAAAATTACTCACGACCTGAAAATGCGCGAGACGTGGAAGAAATTTATAGAGAGCTCACCACATAATTTTAAGTTTTTACATTCTGAAGAATTGGAAGAATTTAATCTTCTAAATTACAAAGATGACCTGCCTATATGTCTTGAGGAAAAAGAAGGTAAATACAAATTATTGATAGATAAGAAACAAATGAACGAATTTAAAAATGAATTTGAATTAATCAATATTTTAGAAAAGATATTATAAACCGACTAAACCCAAATAAATTAATCGAAGCGAGCCTATCACTACAAAAATATTGATAATGGTAAAAAAAGAATTATCTGAAAGTTTACTATTCATCCAGTGTCCCAAAATTACTCCTATTACTGCAATTGGTGAAAAAATTAAATAACTATATAACTTCTCAAAGTTTAATATTTCCAAATAGAAATACGGGATTAATTTAAATAAATTTATTAAAGCAATAGAAAAAACTACGCCTGCAACAAACTGCACTTTTTTATTATAAATTGCCATAAAATATATATTTAATGGCAATCCTCCAGAGTGGAGTACAAAACTAGTAAACCCCGCTAGTGCTCCCCAAAAAGATTTACTTCCATAAAAGGGTATTTTTTTTAAATTTCTGTTATCTGCGATTAAGTAATTAAGCAAAACATATAGTAAGGAAATTGATCCAATAAAAATACTTATCATTGATAAATTGATAAATTTAAACAAGATTGTTCCAATAATGACTCCCAATAAAGAATATGGTGCAATTGACCATAAAATTTTATATTCAAAATGTTTTCTATTTAAAAACAAAGCGATTACATCACATACAATTAACATTGGCATTAATATAGCTATTGCAGTTAAAGGACCATAAGTTATGGATAAAAGGGTTACTGAGATTAAAGCCAATCCACCCCCGGAAAAACCTGATTTCGAAATTGCAAATAAAAGAATAGAAAAAGAAACTATTAAGTAATAACTAATATCTAACAAAAATTTATCCTATATTTTAAATCTCAATATAAATTAATATTAAGTCGGCACAAAATTTTTAATAGGTATTTTTTTTTGTTTTTTTGAACTCTTTGCGTAAACAATCTTTTTACATACGCAAATCATTAGTCCTCCCATATAAGGAAAAAATAATTTACCTATTTTTTCAATTGTTCGATGTGATTTGTAATTTAAATAATGATTCCATGGAGGAAAGTGCAAAAATGTTTTTCTATAATCAAGAACCAAAAAGTCTTGTATTAGTGATTTAAATTGCTTGTTTGAGTAAGATCGACCAAACCCAAAAGGGTTGTTATCATACCGAGTCCATATACCTGATCTTCTGGGAATAATTGATAAAAATAAACCGTTTGGCTTAAGTATTCTCCATATTTCTTCAATACTACTCTGGGGCTTATCAACGAACTCAAGTAAATGAGTTGATATTACCACATCAACTGAACTTGGATCCAAAGGTAAGAAATATTCATGTATTATTTGGTGTTCGAAATCGTATTTCTCTTTAACATTACCATCTAAAAATTCTGGCTGCATAGAGGATATTTGTAAATTTTTATTTTGCTTACTTAGAAAAGAAAGAAAAGGGTTTGTATAACCATATCCACAAATAACACTATCGTTTACGGAATTTAAATGGGTGTTTAATTGATGACGTATGTTGCGTTTAACAATAGTGCCTAGTCTTGAATTATAAAAACTATAAATATCGGATGCGTTGATATCCATAGTTGTATTTTAACGAGATTTACATAACATTCTATTTCTTATGCAAAAACCTAATGTGTATTTGTTTCCCCAATTAGATGATAACTATGGATATTTAATTAAAAATCCTCATGAAACAAAAGGAGTGCTAGTTGATCCCTCAGATCTAGATATGTGTTTGAAGATACTTGAACTAAATGATTGTAGTGCTTCTCACATAATCATTACACATCATCACGATGATCACATTGGTGCTGTTGATGAAATTAAATCAAGATTTAAATCTTTAGTCATAGGGAACAAAAATGACTCCAAAATACCAAAACCAGATAAAGAAGTTGAGGATCAGGAAATTTTTGAGATACATGGAAATGAATATAAAGTCATACATACTCCTGGGCATACGCTTCAACACATAAATTATTTTATGCTAAAACATAATATTTTATTTTCTGGGGATACTCTATTTAGCATTGGATGTGGAAGAATGTTTGAGGGAAATCCTGAAGTTTTTTGGAACAGTTTATCTAAGTTAAAACAATTACCTGAAGATACAAAAGTATATTGTGGGCATGAATATACGATGGCTAATTTAAAATTTGCCCTAAACATAGACCCTGATAATGAAAAGCTTAATGAATATTATAAATGGGCCTCATACCGAGAAAAAGAGCATCGACCAACAATTCCAACAACTCTCTCAGACCAATTGCTCTGTAATCCATTTTTGAGATGTGACACAGATCAATTTATGAAATTTTTTGACACGCAAGATGCAACAGAGGTATTTGCTAAAATGCGCTCTGCAAAGGATAATTTCTAGAAAATTATTTTAATCTTGGTGTTTTATTGAAATGTGCTAGTTTCAAAATATTTATGAAAGACACTTTTCAATTAGATAGCGATATTGCTGATGCTTTTCAAAAAAAGCAAATGGATAAAGTATGTTCTCTCTACTATGAAGCAGCAAATTACTTCGAAAATAAGGCTGATATTGAAGCAGCATGTTTTTTCTATACACAAGCTTTAGTAATGGCTTTAGAGGAAAATCATGAACTTAAGGAAAAGATTATTTACAAGCTTGAAAAATACGGCAGAAGTAAAGACGCAACTTTAAATTAACTAAAATCTGAATGGAAAAATCTACCATTCAACTTCCTGATACTTGGCTTGAACATTTAAAAGAGGAATTTAATCAAGATTATATGATTAAACTCAAAAGCAAACTTTTAGAATTAAAAAAAAATAAAATTATTTTTTATCCTCCAGGAAAACAAATTTTTAATGCATTTAATTTAACTCCTTTAGACAAGGTGAAGGTAGTGATATTAGGTCAAGATCCCTACCATGGACCTGGCCAAGCTCATGGGCTCAGTTTTTCTGTACCAGAAAATATAAAACCACCGCCCTCACTGTTGAATATTTATAAAGAACTTCAAGATGACTTAAAAAAAGAGGTGAATTACAACAATGGTAATTTAGATAAGTGGGCTAAGCAGGGAGTATTTCTTTTAAACACAACTCTTACAGTAGAAAAATCAAAACCCCTCTCACATCAAAAGTTTGGTTGGGATATTTTTACAGACAAAGTTATCTCAGTTATCAGTAATGAATTAGAAAATATTGTTTTCATATTATGGGGTACGTTTGCTCAATCAAAGAAAGAGATAATTGATTCGAATAAACATCTTATTTTATCAGCACCGCACCCTTCCCCATTATCGGCTCACCGCGGTTTTTTTGGGAGTAAGCCTTTTTCTAAGACAAATACCTTTCTAAAATCAAAACAAATTGATATGGTTGAATGGTAATGAAGACTAATGTTGAAAATCTCGTAGGGTTTATTGAAAAAGCAGTTATTGCAATAATATTAGTAGCTACTATCACAGCCATTATGTTTGAGATAATGAGAATGATAGAAGTTCAGTATGTAGAGTTAGCTGATCTACTCCTCTTGTTTATTTATGTTGAGGTTATTGGAATGGTTCGAGTCTACTATGTTTCCAATCGTGTAAGAATGACATATCCCTTATTTATTGCTATTACCGCTTTATCTCGTCTTATTATACTTCAAGGTAAAGACTCAAACCCAGAGCTTCTTCTGTACGAAGCAGGAGCAATAGTCTTAGTTGCGATTGCAGTCATCATTCTTCGACTTAGGTATGTCCCAATACTTCGTCCTATTGAAGATGTTGATGAAATTAAACCTAAAAGCACAAAAAAGTAATAAAATTGAAAAAAATTGCAGTCATTGGAACTGGGCTCAGTGCGCTCTCTTTAGCATATCACTTGCCAGCACTTGATATTACATTTTTTGAGAAATCCTGGAGACCAGGTGGAAGAATAAGCACAAGAAAACATGAGCAATATGCTTTTGATCATGGTGCTCACTATTTGAAATTAGATCATGGTGTTATTGGCTTAAATGAATTTTTAAAAAAAATTGATGCTATTAAAATTTTAAAAGGTCAATTTTGTTCAAATATCTCACAAAATTCTCCAATTGAAGATAAAGAGGTCATTGTTGGTAAAGATGGAAATGAATCAATTCCTATAAAGATACATAAATCACTGCACTACCCTACGCATTTTTCAAAAGAGATAACCAACATTGAAAGCAATAATAATGAATATTTCTTAATCGCAGTAGATGAGAAATTAGGACCTTATGATTATGTTTTTTGTAGCATGCCCTTTGAACAATCAAAAAAATTGTTAGATCAATTTATAGATTATAGCGATATTCCTGAAATAGAGTTTGACTCCATTTGGACAGTCATGATTGCATTTAATAAAAGATTAGGAGCTCCGTTTCAATTTGGATATCACTTAACACCTGAAATTAGTTTTTTGATGAATCAAAATTTTAAACACGAATTTTTTAATGAAGAGTGTTGGGTTGTAAATATGAGAGCTGATTGGACAAAAGAGTATTACAACATAGAAAATTATGTTTTAGAGGACTATGTGGTAAATCAAATGAAAAAGTCTTTTCAATCAAAAGCTGATGCTGTTTTTAAGAAGTCACATAGATGGAGATACTCTTATACAAAGAAAAGTCTTAGAGATCAAAACTCTAAAAGATTCATTGAGTCCATAGATCAGCGTCTATATGCTTTTGGAGATTGGTGTGAGGGTCCAAGTATGCAAGATGCTTGGTTATCTGGTAAGAAATTAGCTCAGCATTTCAGTGAAATGAGACTAAAAAATTAAATAAAGATTGTGAATAATAAAATTTAGGAAGTTCCTCAATGCGTTTTATTATAAATTTTTTTCCATTTTAAATAGTCTTGGTCATTTAACATAAATCTCATCAAGTTTTTTACATCATGTTTATCAATATTATATTGAGAATTTATTATTTGGTATGGTATCTCGTCATTATGTGCCAAGAACTTAATATGATCTAATTCATAGGGCGTTAAATATTTCATTAAACTATAAACATCGGACATATAGAAAAACTATACAAAAAATAGTATTTAAGTCTAGTTCGTGAAAATGTATTACCTAAAAATTAATAAAAGATGATTTTTCTGTATTCTATTTCAAAGCAGCAAAAAAACTGTCTGATTTATTGCAATCGCCGTAATAAGTTTTTTTCAAATTTACACTATCAGGATAAAATATGTTTCTCTCATATCTAAGGATTTTTTTATATAGAATTAGGGTGTTAAAGGAGAAGTCAGTTTCAATTCTAAAATGATAACTTACGTCATCTTCTCCCATGTACTCATATTGTAAATCTTGAAATCTCTCCTTAAATACAAAGAGGTTTTGGTCAAATGAGTATTCAAATTCATTTATATCCTCATTTTTAAATTCAATAATTTGTACTTTTGAGTAATCAATAAGAGATGTTTCTTGACAAGCTAATTTTATACTCTGACCGAAAGATAAAGTTGGAATAAAAAATAATATAAAAAAAAACTTCATAATTTAATCCATTATGCTTGCTTTAAATCCATACTCTGAGATAGCTTTTTTTCGAAAAAAGCCCTCAATTTTTATCATCGTTACAAAATTGTTTGAACATTTAAGAAGAGCTTTAAAAGGTTTAGCAGATCCTTTACAACTTACATCTTTACCATTAGCATCATGTGTTTCACCACAGGCGCATTCATATTTAATAGAACCATATCCATTGAGTCTGAGTAAATGAGCAGCTTGTAAAGGGTTGTTTTTGAGTTTTTCTCTTACTTCCTCTTTATTGTTTAATATCTCCATTAAGGAATTAATCTTATTTAATCCCCTCTCATTATCCACATAAAAAAAGTAGCTAGTAGTATAAGAGAGATTGTTAAATCTACCCAAAGTGTACCAGTAAACATCTAATTTTAATTTTGAATTGGAATGGCGTTTTCTTCATTCATTAATATAGGTCTACCATCATGTGCAGTGTTTAAGGGTATAATTTTACCTTTATATCTGACACATAAAGTTGGGGCGTTCCTAACTTCTTTTCCTAAGTTCACTTCTAAATCTACGAGTATCAGCTCAGCCTTATCCAATATTTTTAGTATTTTCATTAAAATAATTCTCCAATAATACTTTTTAGTCTCAAAATAATCTTTGGATCTTAAAGGAATAATTAAGGAATTAATGTCGGTTAAGTGAGAACTAGTTTTCTACGCAGACATCTTTGATAACTGGTGTATTTGTGCACTCAACACATTTAGTGATTTGAACTACACAGCCATCAGCTAATTGAGATACCTCTACTTCTTTGTTACACTTTGAACAAATAGAAGATACGGATAAGTCACACTTTGGACAGGATATTGTTTGTAAGTTTTCCATTGCCATATATTACTTAAATCATACATTTTTAGATGAAAAATGGAATTGATTCCTAAAAATAGAAAATAATCAATAGATTCAGTATTTTTAATTAAATAAATTTATATTTTGTATGCATAAAATAAAAATGTACTTTTAATTTGGATGGATACAATAAAATCTCTTATAAAAAGCCATAAAATGATACCTCATCCTGAAGGAGGCCATTACGTCGAAGTTTACAAAAATAAGGATGTTAGTCACATATACTATTTGTTAGAAAAAGGACAATATTCACATTGGCATCGCATCAAAAAGAACGAAACAATACACTTTTATACTGGTAGTCCTTTGAGAATATATACATCGAAAAATGGCGAAGAATATGAAATAAATGAAATAGGATCTGAAAATAGATTTATTTACAGCATCGAAAGTAATATATGGTTCTCTTTAGAAACGACTGGATTATTTAGTTTAATTGGTTGTACTGTTGCTCCAGCTTTTGAATTTGAGGATTTAGAAATTGCTCCCAAAAATTGGAAACCTAGTAAGTTTAAGGGTTATCTCTGAAAAAATTAAATATTTGTAAGTAAATGTTAGTATTTTTTTACTTTGTAATTTACACACATAACCAATAAAATTTAGTGTAATAAAATTTTTAATAATCACAGAAAAATCCTAAAAATGGAAACCAAGGATTTAAAAAAATTAATCATGATTTTTTTTTAATTTACCTTAAATTTGAAATTTTTTCTAATTTTGCGATTTTATTGAAAAATTGTTGATTTTATTGATAATTTTTCTATTTTTTCCATAAATTACACATAAATTATATAATAGTTTGTGTATGAATTGAAAATAATATAAGTTCAAAAGAAGTGCAAGATATAAAAATCAAACCTTGGGAAGAATTAAAACAAGTTCATAAGGAAAAATTTAAAAATGAGTCAGATTACTTATCTTTTTTCCGGGATGTAGTTTTACATGACACCTCATCAAGAGAAAAGTACACCTCTCAAACTAAAGATAGGGTAATTGAGGGAGTAACTTGGGCTAAAGAATTCTCAAAGTTTCATCAAAGATATAAAGACGGCTATTCTTACAAGTTTTCTGAAAATAATACAATTTTGAATATTGGGCACCAAACTACATATTTAATTAAACCGCAATTTGCAGCTTATCATGCGGTCAGAAAAATAATGAGAAATTGGTTAATAAAGAGACTTAAAGATGAGTATGTCAAAAAAAAGCCAGTGATCTACAACCCTCCTAAAAGTCTCAATCAAGGCGAAAGTAACTTTATTACAAGGCGGACAAAAGTTGCTTATTTAGTATATATGGGTGACTTAGCTGTTAGAGATAATTTACTTTACTCTATTAGAGATAATAAAACTCTAGTACCCAAACCAGCATCGCTATCTTGGTGTGTGTCACAATTTGATGATAAATATATATCTGATGGTATACTAACCTACCCTAAAAATTTAGGCCCCTTGAATGAAAACTTATTGTCAGGATCATTGTCTTTTTAAATGTCAGAAGTAATTAAAGTTTTATTATCATCATACGGCTTTGCAATTTTACTATGGGCAGCTTTTATCTATACTCAAAAAAAATTTGGTAAATTAACAAAAAATGTAAGTTCCAAAAGAATATATATTAAATATTTCATTATAATCGTTTTAGGGTACGGGACTTTCTCACTAGTTTTAATTAGTGTTTATAGCGATTGGTTTAAATAATCAAAATTTATGAATAGTGATGATATTGAAACTCAAGATTACATATTTATGAAGTGTCTCCAGGAAAAAATATGTAAAAGACATGTCACATTAAAAACAACAGGTAAAAAGATAAACGATAAGTTTTTAATTTCAAAAGATGTGATTAATGCTTTTGACTTGGATGAAATTTCATTTTTGACAGGGTTAAATTTCAATATTGTGAGTGATACCGGGGCAAAACTGATAAGAATGAATCTAGCAAATAAAATTATGTGGGAGGACGATCAAAATAATGAAAAGCGATATCTTTGGTATTTGTCAGAAAACGGTGAAAAATATTTAGAAAGAAATTCATACAAGAGCACATGAACATAGAATTAGTGGTAAATACATTTTGGTTTTTTTCGATTTTTACTGCAGCTATTTACATTATTAAAAAGAGGTATGTAGGTAAAAAGGAATATTCTATTATAGATAAAGCCTTTAAATTAGGCTTATCTGTATCAATATTTTTAATATTTTTAAGCTTATATTTCTTACTTACACAATCTTAGTTCCCACCCTCAAGTAAAATAAATTTTTGTGTATCTAGATCAACTCCAGCTTCTGTTCTAAGTTTTATCATTTCAGGAAGTTTTAACATTTCTTGCATTTTATCCATCGACTCTACTTCTATAACCGTATAAATTTCTTCATTGTTATCTTTTGGATGTCCATAGGCTAATACATTAAGACCATATTCCTTTCTCAGATTTTCATTTTCTTCAAACATTTGTTTCCAATGTTCATAACCTTTAGTTATTTTTGCATTTGTAATAATTTTCATAGCTGTCCTCTCTATAAGTTATTATAAAGTTTATTTAAAAATAATTCATTCAAAAGATATTGATCTCTAAAATTGAACAATACGTAAATTAGTTTAAAGGAGAAAATAATTATGAATTTATGTGTTGTATCTACTTATAACGGAACTAAAGAAGACTACTTAAAATTGTATGACTCTTTTAAAGATGACATTGCGAAATATACTGATGGATTTGAGATGGGGTTTGTCAGAGATGGAAAAGTGATAATTGTAGCAAATGTCACCGATGAGGAAAAATTTTATGCTTTGTTTGAAGATCCAAGATCAAAGGAATTTGATGCTAAATTTAATAATGTAGATGACGTATATAAGTTGGAAAAAATGTAGTAATACCCAAATTGATCAACGGATATTTTCACGACAATTTTTTAAAATTGGTGGTAAAAAATCAAAATTAGCAGTCCATGCATAATGAATTTCAAGAGTATAAAATTCTATATCCTCCTGAGGAAAGTGACCCTCATCGTATTTATCCAATAGAGCTTGTTTTCTTTTATTCATTTCTTCAGAAGTGTTAGGGTCTTTCATTTGTAAAAAAAAATCTTCGGCTAGCTCATAGGTTGCAATACAGATTATTTCCCCTTCATCATAAATTATATCTTTTTCATGATAGCTATGAGAGGAAATAGAAATTAATGAGAATATAAATATTAGAACGAGTCTCATAATTTTAACTTATCAAATAGTTCCCTTTTTTGTATTTATTCTCGGTTTTTTCTCGGTTATATGATTTGAACTAACTACCGAATACTCTATTATGCTTATTCTACGCATGATTGGGGCCATAGCTCAGCTGGGAGAGCGCTACGCTGGCAGCGTAGAGGTCAGGGGTTCGATCCCCCTTGGCTCCACCAAGATGAAATTAAAAAATGGAACAAAACTTAGATAAACTTTTTTCAATTAACTTTTTAGGAACATGGCTTGTTACTCTAGCAGTAATAGCATTAGTAATTTTTGCTAGTTATAAAATATTTAATATTCTGTTTAAGTCAGAGATATACTTTAAAAAATCAGCAATCAGCTATTTTTTAACTTTTATATTTATTTTCGGCTTCTTAATATACTTCTATAGTTAAATTAGCTAACAAAAATTATTTTATCTTTTGATATGCAAAATAGTCAGGTCAATTAGTCTATAAAATATTTAATTTAATTGTTAATAGAGTGTACTGTTAACTAATAAACTAAACTATTTAGGTAACAATGAAGGAGGGTAATAAATGAGCATAGCAAGAGTAACAACAGTAAAAATGGACTCAAAGGAGGCAGCTGACGAACAAACACAAGGGTACGTACAAAGTGCGCCATCAGAATTTCCACAAGCAAGTCAGTTAATTGGCATTAGAATTGATGATGTTACATTGATGGCGGTTACAATTTATCCTGATGCTGAAACTATGAAAGCAGCAGATGCAGCACGAGAAAAAAGATTAAATACTAATATAGAAAATAGGGTCTCAGTCGAGACAGTAGTTGGCGAAGTTACATTAGATCATCATAATCACTAATTATGAGGGTAATCAGACGAATATAAAGCCTTTAGATCAGTCTAAAGGCTTTATGATTTTTAGACACCCCATCTCATAGCTGCTGTGTGAACAGATGAGTCCCAATGCTTTAAAAGCTCTTCATCAAGCTTTGTAAGAGTAATAGAGGCACCCTGCATCTCAAGAGAAGTACAATAATTTCCAACAAGAGACCTTGATATCTTTATATTTTTTTTGTCTAACATATTTTTAGCGTTATCAAAAATTAGGTATAGCTCTGTTAAAGGAGTACCTCCCATACCATTGACGAATAAAAGAATTTCTTCGTTTGTCTCAGGCTTTAAATCCTCATTAATTGCCTCTAATAACTCGTTTGTAATCTCTTGTGCAGATTTCATTTTATCTCTTCTTCTTCCAGGTTCACCATGAATTCCAACACCAAATTCCATTTCATCATCGCCTATATCAAAATTTGGTTTTCCTGCAGCCGGGACAGTGCAACTTGAAAAAGCAACTCCCATAGAACCTGAATTTTTATTTACCTTATCCCCTAAGGCTTTACATTCTTGTAAGCTACCTCCGTGCTCAGCTAAAGAACCAACTATTTTTTCAACAACAACAGTAGCGGCAACACCTCTTCTACCAGTTGTAAATGAAGAGTCCTCCACAGCAACGTCATCATTTGTTAATACAGACTCATTTGGACCTTGCATCATCTCAGCTGCCATTTGGAAATTCATTACATCTCCAGAATAGTTTTTAACGATAAATAAAACTCCAGCTCCGCTGTCTACTTTTTCAGCAGCAGCTAACATTTGATCAGGTGTGGGTGATGAAAAAACAAATCCGGGGCAGGCTGCATCCAGCATACCGTAGCCGACTAGGCCACCATGCATGGGTTCGTGTCCACTCCCCCCTCCACTGATCAGAGCTACTTTCCCCTCTTTTGTGGGAGTGGCTCTGGTGATGAAGTTGGGGTCGTAGTGGCAGTTAACAATATCTTGATGCGCAGCACCAAAACCTTGCAGACTCTCCTTTAGAAAATCATCCGCTGAATTCATAAATTTTTTCATAGTATCCTCCTAACTATTTAACACTGACTCACAGACAGTTTTTATCATTAATTGTGAAGACCTGGCTCCAGGATCGATATGACCTTTCGCTCGCTCTCCTAAAAAAGAAGCTCTCCCTTTTGTAGCTAAAAGATCTTTTGTTGAAAACATCCCTTTTTCCGCCACTTCTATAGCTTCTTGAAGTATCTCTTTAACATCTTTGTTATCCTCGACACCTTTTTTAAGGCAGTTAGATACAGGTATGAGAACATCCATCATTGTTTTTTCACCTACATCTGCTTTACCTCTTTGTTTTACAGCTTCCACACCATCTGCAAAAATTTCGATTGCCTTTTTATAATCAACACCATTATCTATATCGTTTCCTTTGGCCATGGTCATAAATAATGTGCCAAACAGGGCTCCAGATGAGCCACCAATACCAGAAAGAACTTTCATTGCTATTTGATTTAGAGCTTTAGACATTGGCAAATCTTTAATTACAGCTTCTAATTCTATAACCAGCTTGATTCCTCTTTGGACATTAAAAATATGATCCCCATCTCCTATTTCTTGGTCCAATTTTTCTATTTCACTTGCATTTGCATCAATTACAGCTTGAATTTCTTTTGCTCTATGGATTAAAAAATTAACACTCATTGCACGCTCATTCCTTTTTCGTCAAAAAATAAAATTTTATTTTGATCTATTGCAAAATTTACTTTGTCCCCTTTTTGTCCTTGGAATGCTCCTTGATATAAGGATAAAATTTCTGCTCCATTAAAGTCTAACTCTACCACAGTTTCTGCACCGAGAGACTCAACAGTTTTAATTGAGCCTGAAAGTTCACCTTCTCCTATCTTAATGTGCTCAGGTCTTAGACCAAGTTGACTTGCTTTATCTGGTGATGAAGTATTTAAAGAAGCTCTGTTGAGAATATTTATTTTTGGTGAACCTAATCTATTTGCAACATAAATAGATTTTGGATTATTATATATATCTTCTGGTTTATCAATCTGGGCGATCTTACCATTTTCTAATACTCCGATGCGATCTGCCATAGTTGTAGCTTCAGCTTGATCATGTGTGACGTAGAGAATTGTGGAGCCTAAATTTAATTGAATTTTTTTCAGTTCGACTCTCAAACTTTCCCTTAATTTTGCATCAAGGGATGAAAGAGGCTCATCCATTAAATATATACTTGGGTCTCTAACTAAAGCACGACCTATCGCAACTCTTTGCATTTCTCCCCCTGATAATTCAGTAGCTTTGTTGTCTAATTTAGCTGAAATCTTCAACATTTCCGCTATTTTTGTGACTTTTTCTCTAATCTTGTCTTCTGGGATTTTTCTAAGAGGAGACCGAAGAGGAAAAGCTAAATTGTCGTAAACCTTATAATGAGGGTATAAAGAGTATTGTTGAAATACAAACGCTGTGTCTCTTGCTGCAGGCTGAGCCTCTGAGAAATCTTCATCATCAAAAAGGATCTTTCCTTTATCAATTTTTTCTAAACCTGCTATTGATCTTAATGTTGTTGTTTTACCTGCACCGGTTGGACCCAATAATACAAAAAACTCTCCATCATTTACTGTAAAGCTAATATCATCTAAAGCCTTAATAGTTTTATCATATATTTTTGTAATATTTTGTAGTTCTACTTTAGACATTAACTCATAAACTCACTTTGAAGTGCCTTGTCATTTGAACCATCAAAAATTATTTGGTTATTATTAAGAGTATCAAATTGAATTTGCTCATTAATATTAACTTGTGTGTCACTATCAACTCTAATTTTTATATTTCCGAGTTGAGTTTCAATTGTAAGAATTTTTCTTGAACCTAAGTATTCAACACCAAAGACATTGCCTTTTACGCCATTTTCAGAAACTAATTTTAAATTCTCTGGCCTTACACCTAAAAAATTTTCATTGGAGTCTGTTCCTTCTTTTTGTTCAGGGATATTTAATGATGAGTCTAATAATTTAATACTCGATTGACTTGGAGAAATTTTCTCATTTATGGGTATGAAGTTCATTCCTGGTGATCCAATAAAATTGGCAACAAACTTTGTTTTAGGTTTATTATAAATAACTTTTGGTGAGTCTGCCTGCAACACCACTCCCTCATTCATTACTGCTATTCGATCAGCCATCGACATTGCCTCTTGTTGATCGTGCGTTACATAAACTGTAGTTGCATCAATATCATCGTGAAGTTTTCTTAATTCCAAACACATCAATTCTCTAAATTCTGCATCAAGTGTGCCCAAAGGTTCATCCATTAAAAATGCTTTAGGTCTTCTGACTAGCGCTCTTCCGAGTGCAACACGTTGGCGATCACCTCCTGCTAAAGAGGATACTTTTGATTTTAATAAGTGATCAATTCTAAGAAGCTTTGCAGCTTCCAGAACTTTAGCATCTACTTCGCTTCGTGAGAGCTTTTGCATTTTCAGTGGGAAAGCCAGATTATTTCTTACATTCATGTGTGGATAGAGTGCAAAAAGCTGAAAAACAAAGGCTATATCTCGCTGAGAGGCCCTTAGATAGCCCACATCTTCCTTATCCAAATATATATTTCCAGAAGTTGGTAGCTCTAAACCAGCAATCATTCTTAAAGTGGTAGTTTTTCCACAACCTGAAGGACCGAGTAAAACGAAGAATTCTTTATTTTCAATAATAAGATTGGAGTTTTTCACTGCTACGAAATCTCCAAAAGATTTATGTAAATTTTTAATTTCTATTTCTGCCATAGCTAATCTGGGAAATGACTTGTGATCACAAATCCGATAGTTCCCACCAAAATAACGATAAAAGAATATGTATACATCCACATAGCAAAAGGCTGCATCAGCATAAATACACCCAATAAAATTAAAACGGTTGATGCATTTTCCCAAATAGATCTTCTAAAAATTCTTCTCAATAAACTTTTTTTCTCAGCCATTATTTTCTTACCGCTCCAAATGTTATTCCCCTTAGAAGATGCTTTCTCAATACAACTGTAAATATCATCACTGGGATTAAAAATAATGTTGTCCCTGCTCCAATAGCAGGCCAATCAAGACCACCCTCTCCTATAATTGTTGGGATAAATGGTGGTGCAGTTTGCGCATTAAATTGTGTTAGTAAAACAGCAAAAGCATATTCATTCCAAGAGAATATCATGCAGAAAATTGCTGTTGCTGCAATACCTGTAGTTGCTTGCGGAAGGACTACTTTAAAAAATGCTTGCATTCTAGAGTAACCATCTATCATCGCAGCCTCCTCATACTCTCTCGGTATCTCATCCATAAAGCCTTTTAACAGCCAAACTGACAAACTTAAATTTACAACAGTGTACAGAATAATCATGCCAACGTGAGTATCACCAAGACCAAGTTTTCTGTACATAATAAATATAGGTACTGCCACTGCTATTGGTGGGAACATTCTCGTAGATAAAATAAAAAATAATAAATCATCTTTCAGTGGGACTTTAAATCTTGAAAGAGCATAGGCAGCTAAGGAGCCTAAAAATACCGAAAAGAACGTTGCACCAAATCCAATTATCAAAGAATTGGAATACCTCGGTAAAAATTTCGATGGACCTGTTATGACCATTTCTCTACTGCGAACTAACTCCTCATACCATGTATCTGGTGGTGGAAGAGAGTCCAAATAATCCTTCGGTTGTCTTGATCGATTTGTAAATAAATTCACATAACCCTCTAAAGATGGTTCAAAAAAGACCTCTGGTGGGTAAGAGATAGCACTATCAACACTTTTAAAGCTTGTAGCAACCATCCATGTGATCGGTATAAGGGTTACAATCATGTAAACGATTATGATAGTGGCAGCTAATTTTCTTGAAAATCCTGTTGCTTCTAGTGGTGATCTTGAAGTGTCCATTATCTCTCTTTAATTTTGTTCATAACTTTTACATACACATTTCCAAAGCCGAATATGGTGACAAATAATATTACAGCAAAAGCAGAGCTGTAACCTGTTTTCCATTTTTCAAATGCTTCACGTTTTAAATTGATTGATGCTAGTTCAGTCGCCGATCCTGGGCCACCTGAAGTAAGCTCAGCGACCAGATCAAACATTTTGAAATTCTCGATCCCTCTAAATAATAATGCAAGAAGTAGAAAAGGAAGGACAGATGGCAATGTTATATGGATAAATTGCTGCCACTTACTAGCTCGGTCAACTTCTGCAGCCTCGTACAAATAATTTGGGATTGATCTTAATCCTGCCAGACAAATTAACATGGTAAAAGGTGTCCACATCCATGTGTCGACAATCACAATTGACCAAGGGGCTAAAGTGCTTGAACCAATCATATCAAAAATACCAAAGTCATAGAAAAAATTAACTACGTAATTAAACAAACCTACTTGAGGATTATATAAGTATGTCCAAAATACACCTACGACTGCAGGAGAAAGCATCATTGGTAAAACTATTAAAGTAGTGAGTAATTCATTACCTTTAAATTTTTTGTTTAAAAGAAGAGCAAGACCCAATCCAATTAATGCTTGTAAGACTAATGTCCAACAAACGAAATGGGCAGTTATCTGCATCTTTTCCCATATCTCTTCTTTACCTAATATCTTTTTATAGTTTTTTAAACCCACAAATTTTACTTCTCTGCCTATTTTATTGGCATAAAAGTTGGTGAATGACATCCTTATGGCATAGATGAGAGGATAAATATTTATAGCAAGTAATAGAATTAAAGTTGGTGCTATGAAAATCCAGGCTATTGCTTTATCAGATAAGCCTTTGAACTTTTTAACAGCACTTTTCATATATGTTTTAGATTGAAGGGTGGGATTGATCCCACCCTTTATATTAATTTAGTGATTAAATTTTACCGTCGTCTTCGAAGACTTCAGTCCAATCATCAATAATTTTGTCTAATGCGTCTTTTGCAGAACCTTTTCCATTCACAACGTAGTCATGAATTCTCTCCTGCATTGGAAGCATTAATTCAACAAATGTAGGCTCTTGCCAAAAGTCTTTGACGATGCCCATTGAGTCAAGGAAGCCTTGTGCGTAAACAGCTGAGTCAACGAAATCAGGTGATCCAAGAACATCCATATGACATGAATATCCTCCTAAATCCCACCATTTTTGTTGAATATCTGGCTTTGCAAACCACTTCATGTATTCAAGAGCCAAGTCTTGTTTGTCAGAGTAACTCACAACTGAGATACCTTGACCACCAAGAGTAGCTGCACATACGTTTTGACATGGGTTAGCAAAGAAACCAGAAACTCTTCCGTCACTGTCTTCTTTAGAAACGCCAGGCCAGAAAGCATACCAGTTCATTTGAAATGCAACCTGTCCTGATTTATATGCATCAAGATTTGCAACCATATAAGCATCTGAATGCCCTGGAGGTGCACAATCTTCGTACATTTTTCTATAAAATTCAACAGCCTCTACAGAAGCATCTGAGTTAAAATAACCGTCCATCTCGTATGGGTTATCAGGATTTTCGTACTGCATACCCCATGCATACATGGCTGCTGTTACACCCATGGTGATACCTTCAGATCCACGCTCTGTATTGATAGCTGCACCATATCTTACTTGTCCATCAATTTCTCTTCCTTGGAAGAAAGTACACATGTCATATAACTCATCCCAAGTTTTTGGAACACCTAGATCATATCCATGCTTACTTTTAAATTCAGCTTGAAGCTCTGGTCTATCAAACCAGTCTTTTCGATAAGCCCATGCTAAAGCATCACCCATTGCTGGAAGAGCGTAATAGTTAGGTGATCCTTTTGGCCATGTTGAATATGCGTAAACAGTTGCTGGGTTAAAATCATCCATTGAAATTCCGTTAGCATCAAAGAAATCATTTAACTTAACATAGTGACCATATTCAGCACCTTGTCCAATCCACTGTGAGTCACCAATTAACAAGTCAAAAGTTTTACCTTGGTTATTTAACTCGTTAAGCATTCTCTCAGCAAAATTTGGCCATGGCACAAATTCGAAGTTCATTTCAACGCCTGTTTCAGCTGTAAATTCTTTACTTAATTCTTGTAAGGCATTAGCAGGATCCCAAGCGGCCCAGCCCAAAGTCAAAGACTCAGATTTAGCATTCAAAGAAAAAAGTAAGGCAAAAACAGGAACTAGAAATACAGATAGTATTTTTCTCATGTTATTATTCCTCCTCTTTAATAACAAAACTGGCTGATTATACAGTCTTTTTACATATTTATAAATGCAGATTATTCATAGTTTTAAAAACATTTTAAATAGCAGTTAACTGTAATATTATAGTTTGTCGCAGGAGGGGGTTAAGCGATGTCTATTAAAGGTCCAGCTATATTTTTAGCTCAATTTGCAGGTGATGATGCTCCATTTAACAATTTAGAGAATATATCAAAATGGGCTAGTGATTTAGGATACCTAGGTGTTCAAATACCTAGTTGGGATGAGAGGTTAATTAATCTAAAACAAGCATCTGAAAGCAAAGATTACTGTGACGAGATAAAAGGGACTCTTAAAAGTTTTAATTTAAATCTAACTGAGCTATCGACACATCTTCAAGGTCAGCTTGTAGCCGTTCATCCTGCATATGACTCAGTATTTGATGGTTTTGCAGCCTCAGAGGTTAGAGGAAATCCATCTGCAAGGCAGCAATGGGCAGTCGATCAATTAATGATGGCTGCTAAAGCTTCAAAAAATTTTGGATTGACTGAACATGTTACTTTTTCAGGAGCATTGGCTTGGCCATATGTTTATCCATGGCCTCAAAGACCAGAAGGGTTAGTTGAAACTGCATTTGATGAACTTGCTAAAAGGTGGAAACCAATTCTTAATGAATTTGATGAGTGTGGGGTGAATTTGTGTTATGAAATTCATCCAGGCGAGGATCTTTTTGATGGAATAACTTTTGAAATGTTTCTAGATAAAGTAGGTAATCATGAACGCTGCAACATGTTATATGATCCAAGCCACTTTGTTTTGCAACATTTAGATTATTTGCAGCATATTGATATTTATCACGAGAAAATAAAAATGTTTCATGTCAAAGACGCAGAACTCAATCCCACTGGTAAACAAGGGGTCTATAGTGGATTTCAATCTTGGAAAAACAGAGCAGGTCGATTTAGGTCTTTAGGAGACGGGCAAGTAGATTTCAAGTCAATTTTCTCCAAACTTACTACTTACGGCTTTGATGGATGGGCTGTTTTAGAATGGGAGTGTGCTTTGAAACACCCTGAAGACGGAGCTAAGGAGGGCTCTGTATTTATTAAAGATCATTTAATTAGAGTTACCGAGAATGCTTTCGATGATTTTGCCGATGCTGGTACTGATCAAGATGCGAACAAAAAAATGCTTGGAATTGAATGATAATATGACCAAAAAATTAAAATTAGGAATGGTTGGTGGCGGGTCAGGAGCATTTATTGGAGAGGTTCACCGTATTGCATCTAGAATTGATGACCGCTTTGAACTGGTCGCTGGTGCCTTTTCATCTAATCCTGAAAAAGCTCAAGCCTCTGGAAGAGATATTGGAATAGCAGATGAAAGGAATTATAAGGACTACCTTGAAATGGTCGAAAAAGAATTGATCAGAGAGGATAAAATAGATGTTGTAGCTATAGTTACACCAAATCATATGCACCATCCGATCGCAAAAGCTTTCATGGAGAAAGGCTTTAACATAATTTGTGACAAACCCCTTGCCATGAATGTTAATCAATGTGAGGAACTAATAAAATGCAAAAAAGACAATAATGTTCTTTTTGCTTTAACTCATAACTACACTGGTTATCCCATGATTAGGAATGCCAGAGCTCTTTGTAAGAGAGGTGACTTAGGTGAAATAAGGATAATTCAAGCAGAGTATGCTCAAGATTGGCTGACCGAAGATTTAGAAAATAGAATTAATGATGGGGGAAACAAACAGGCCTCTTGGAGAACTGATCCTAATCAATCAGGTGCTGGTGGATGTATTGGTGACATTGGAACTCATGCTTACAATCTGATTAGGTTTATAACTGATCTCAATACAGAGGAGATATCTGCAGAGTTAACATCATTTGTGCCTGGGAGAAAATTAGATGATAATGCTCAAATATCTTTACGATTTAAAGGAGGAGCAAAAGGCACTATCTGGTCTTCACAAGTAGCCCCAGGAAATGAAAATCATTTACAAATAAGAATTTATGGTAATAAGGCCGGACTAGAATGGTGTCAAGAAGATCCAAATTACCTTTACTTTACAAAATTTGGAGAACCCAAACAAAAAATTACAAGAGGTGGATCAGGCGCTATGAGCGATGCGGGAGATGTTACTAGAATTCCTGCCGGACACCCCGAGGGATATTTAGAGGGCTTTGCAAATATATATACAGATGTAGCTAATGCACTAATTGATCAGAAAAATGGCAAATTTAATGAGGAAAATCATCATTTTCCAAGTGTAGAAGATGGACTTGAGGGTATTAAATTTATCGAAAGGTCAATCGCATCAAGCTCATCAAATTCAAGCTGGGTAAATTTCAATTAATTCCAACTAAGTTTTTTACGTGTATCCCAATAATCTTGAGTGGACAAACTAAAAGACTCAAGAGAGGGCAATTCGGTATCTATTTTTTCAAGACAACTTAAATTTTCATCTAACTGTTTGATTGTTGATGCTCCTGTTAGGCAAATTTTAACAAACGGTAGTTGATAAACCCAAAGATAAGACAATTGCTCCAAAGTTAAATCCATAGATGAGGCAACTGACTTTAATTCTTTAATTTTGTTTTGATGAAATTCTCTATTTGAATTAGTTAGTCTTCCATTTGAGAAAATCTCTTTTGCAATTACATTGATCTTTTTTTCAGATACTTCTTTTAAAATGGAAATACAAGATTGGTCAAAGATATTAATGGTCGTTTGTAAATAAGAAAATAGATTAAGTTTTTCATTCTTAATTAAAAGGTCATTAATAGTTTTCTCTTGATCTGGGCCACTTGTTGAGATTCCTATTTCTATTCCATTTTTTTTTATTGTCTCAAGTTCCTTTAGAACATTAATATCATCTAAGACTTTACTTTCTGAATTGACAGAATGAATGTGATATAGATCAATACTTTTTCCTAAATTAAGTCTTGTCTCCACCCATTGTTGTTTTAAAAATTCAACTGAGTGATCTTTTCTTTCATGTTGATCTGCCTGAACTTCCCAATTTGCTAAATATTCATAGCCCCACTTAGACCCCACAAAACCATCAAATTGTTTTTGAGCTCTAATCCAACTAGATAAAAATTCCTCAGCATCTCCATATACCCTTGCCGCATCGAAATATCGAATACCTCTCTTGTAAGCATGACTAAGTACTTCGTGACAATGAGATCTCATAGAATTTTTTGATATGTTGCTGCCTAAATCTGAACTATGACCAATGTTTATATATCCGGGCCTCCCAAGAGAAGCCAATCCTAGGCCTATTTTATTGTCTAATTTAAACAATTATATGATTTGCTATTTGACTTTTTATGGTCAGTGGGTCGGTTAAATGAATAGTTTGAAAGCCAAGTGATTCCCCCGCCTCAATATTTTCAATACGATCATCAATGAAAAGAGTTTGTTCAGGTGTTAAATTAAATCTTGAAATCGCTAATTTATAAATTTCAGGGTCTGGTTTTACTAAAAACTCTCTACCAGAGATAATTTTATCATCAAATTCTTTCAGGAATGGGTGTTGATCTTCCATACCCTCATAAGTCTCATCTGACCAGTTTGACAAGACATAGCAGGGGTAACCACTTGATTTTATTTTTCGAAAAATATCAACTGTATCTTGATAAACCCCATTAACCATATTCCTATGATTTGGATAATATTGCTTTATTTCATTCTCATAATTAGGGAAATTTTTTATTGCATCTTTAACTGCATCATTAATTTTTACTCCAGCATCGCATCTCATATCTAGATGAGGAAATGCGATTGTATTCATAAAATATTCTCTTTTAGTTTGATCAGGAATGATATTTTTAAATACATAATGTGGATCCCAATCAAAAAAAACATTACCTAAATCAAATAGAAATTTTGTAATTTTCATCGACTTAATCGACAAAAGAATTTATTAGATTTTCAAGATATTCTTGGCGACCGGACTTTGGTTGAGGGTTTATATTTTTAGCAATGACATTTTTATGAATATCTTCAAGAGACATTGAAGTCATTAGTTGTTTTTCAGAGGCCCACTGTTCATATCTTTGTTTTAAAAAATTCTCATAACCACCATCATTAATCATTTTTTCAACAGCAATAAGAGTTCTAGCACAAGTATCCATAGAGCCAATATGTGCATAGAATAGATCCTCAGGATCTATTGATTGCCTTCTAATCTTAGCATCCATGTTAAGACCTCCTGAGGAAAAACCTCCATTTTTAAAAATATAGTAAAAAGGCAAAACTAATTCTTCTACATTGTTAGGGAATTGGTCTGTATCCCATCCTACTAAGTAGTCTCCTCTGTTAATATCAATACTCCCAAAGATGTCATTGGAAAGTGCATATGCAATCTCGTGCTCGAATGAATGTTTTGCTAAAATAGCGTGATTTTGCTCGATATTTAACTTGAATTCTTTTTCTAAACCATATTTTTGAAGAAATGCGAAAACATTAGCAGAGTCAAAATCATATTGATGTTTCGTTGGCTCATGGGGTTTCGGCTCAATGAGGAGTAGACCCTTAAAACCAATTTTGTGCTTATGCTCAGCTACCATGTTCAAAAATCTACCAAGCTGATCATATTCTTGTTTCATATTAGTATTTAGAATTGTTTCGTAACCCTCTCTGCCTCCCCATAAAACATAATTTTGTCCACCTAAAAACATTGTGTTTTCCATACACATCTTCACTTGAGCAGCTGCATATTGAAAAACATCAGGATCAGGGTTAGTAGCAGCACCAGACATGTATCTGCGATGGCTGAATAAATTTGCTGTTCCCCAAAGAAGTTTTACTTTACTTGTTTCAAGTTTTTTTGAAATTTCATCAATAATAGTTTTTTGAATTTTTTCTGTCTCTGAAAAACTTTCACCCTCTGGAGCAACATCTACATCATGAAAACAGAAATATGGTATTCCTAATTTTTCAAAAAATTCGAATGCATTATTGAGCTTATCTTTTGCTTGTTCTATTTTATCTCCTGCTTCCATCCATGGTCTTAAAAATGTCTGTCCTCCAAAAGGGTCACCCCCTGGCCAATTAAAAGTGTGCCAGTAACATACTGCCATTCTCAGATGTTCCTCTAATGTTTTTCCTAGAATTTTTTTATTAGCATCATAAAATTTAAATGAAAGTGGATTTGTAGAGTCTCTACCTTCATATTTAATTGTAGGTATATCTTTGAAATAATCAGACATAAATTAGTCGTAATAAAACATTGGGGCTTTTTTAAATTCTTCCCAAGCATGCGGGTCGTGCCCTGTGACTACTGTAGCATTTTTGTCTTTTGCAATTTTTTTGAGTTTTTTTACAGAGTCAACAACGTCAACAGCAGAGCAAACAAGACCTGGTAGTGTTAAATTGTTCCAATGATCCATTGTGTAAGCTGCATCTATAGTAAGCAATACATAACCTGAATTTGGTAAATTAACTAAAAAAGACTGATGGCCCGGTGCATGCCCCGGAGTAAAAATTACAATTATTGATCCGTCGCCATATAAGTCATAAAAGTCATCATTTTTATCTCTTAAAAATTTCCAATTAATTCCAGGTTTATCAAAGTCTTTTCTAATATAAGCAGGCTTTGAGAACCAATCAGGATTAAAAGCATAATCATATTCCTTTTGTTGAACTAGGTGTGTTGCATTAGGAAACCTTCCAACACCACCTGAGTGATCGAGGTGAAGATGAGAATGTAAGACGTATCTTATACCTGCTGGATTAACCCCAATAGAGTTAAGTTGATCAATACAATTTTCAGTTTTTCCCATAATTGGATCATAAGCAGCAACAACAGAACCCCAATGAGCATGTTTATCTTCACTAACCTCTTTTGCATTGCCTCCGTCAATTACCACATCCCCTTTTGGGTGTCTAATCAAAAACCATGGAACAGGTATCTCAAAATCCTCATTAGATTGGTTCATTTTTATATATTTCATTTTTGTTTTTAGTGTGCCGGTCTGAAACATATAGAGTCTCATATCAGTAGAAACTTGTGAGTTCGTCAAGTGACTATATTCTTTTTTTGACTTTTCAATTGCTTCTTTTATGGAATATTCTTTAACTTTTTGATCCGTCTGTTTATTAGTAATAATTTTATCAAATTGATCCAAATCAGATTTTTTGTAACTTACGCTTAATTTTTTTTCCATCTATTTAAATTCTATCTCAATAAATTTGTAAATAAAATCATTGTTATTAAATACATTGTGGTTAACTCCCTTTTCTCTAAAGTAAGATCCACCTTTTGCTAGTTTTGAAATTGTTTCCTCGCCATCATGATTAACAATTTTTAGTTCCCCATCTAGCAAGGGTACTACCACATAATCGTATTCATGGATATGCTGACCAGTTGAGTCCCCAACTTCAAAAGACCACTCTGTAACTCTGGTTTTTTGATTATCTATCATGACATTGGCTTTAGCCATGTCGTTAGATATTTCTACAGGGTACGCCCTCAGCTTTTTCAGCCTTTAGAGCTTCGGCAGCTTTTGTTGCTTTTTCAACTGAGTCGAAAACAAGTTCAGGAAAAAGAACAAAAGGTTTTGCTCTATCAGCACTGAGCTGTCCAACACACCAGGTCTTACCGGGTTCAACACACATGACCATATATGTTCCAGGTATAGGACCATAATGCCTGTTATTTAAAGCAAAAAGGCACTCTGCCATATCATTTAATTTATCTACGTCTAAATTTTGAAGTGCTTTTTTTTCTAGTTCATTTAAAGGAGTATCAAGAGCTCCAAGTGTTTCTTTTCCCCATGGGATCTCCTGCATATTTAGTTTTTTCATAATTTAAGGTAAAGGCCCGTCCTTTAAAAAACCTTTAAGAGTGTTTTCCATAATTCTGGAGACATTATTATTATAATTATTATGTGAAAGACTACCGCACCAAGCCAAAGACCCTGGTGCAAACATAGCTCCGTTATTAGGTGTTTTATAGTAAATCATATCAGCTCTTACCATTGGATTTTCATGACCACCGCCATAGTAGCCGCGAACAGCAAAGTGTATTTCCTCGTTAACTTGCAACATCATATTAGAGTGATCTTGTGAACGAGCCAAATAATATGCATTATGTGGAGTTCCAAACTCTAAGTCGTACCTATCTAATTCTAAACCAGCAGCTCCTCCACCAACTAAACCAAAGTCACCAATAACCTCATCTGCTCCAATCCCTTCAAAGATCCATGAACATTCAGGTTTAAAGCTATCTTCTTCTCTTTTGTAGTATGAAGAAACGTCAAATCCATATGATGTAAAAGTTAAACCACAAACTTTAGAAGGTATTCTTCCTCGAGCTCTCCACATACCTCCATATTTACCATCAAAGGCATTATTGTATTCACCTGGGTTAGATGTCCATGCTCTTGTGCCAGCCTCACCTTTTCGTACTTCAGTAATATTGGAGTTGTCTGGATGATATTCACTAATCCAGTAAAATCCATCCGAACCTAAATAAAAACATCTACCACCTTGCATTTGATAGGACTCTAAGGCGTCCATATATTTCTCAGATGAATACTCAGGGTGACTTCCAGTCATCACGACTTTATAACGATTTAATAAATTTATACCTTCATGTTCCAAATCTTCATCTGTAAGAACATCAAACTCAAAGCCCTTTTCCTCAAGCCAGTCTGTTAAATGTAAGTCGGCATTTAGTTGCCATAATGATGGAGAAAGCCAGTGTCTGTATTTAGGTCTCATATTAAGGATTGGTCTAAGTCTTGATGAAATAGATACACCATGTCCATCAGAGTGAAGTGAGTAAGTTGATAAACCATATTCTCTGTGTTCATTTAAATATAAATCTGCAGGTTCTAGCACAGGAACTTTACCTGCGAGTAATTGAGCTACGACAGAATTAGTTCCAAGATTATCATTGGAGTAAGCCATATAACTGTTTGTGGGTAAGAGAAATAAAATTTTAGCTGTGGCTGTCCCTCTTGGAGGTTTTACACAAAAAGGAATATAATCTTCATTTTCTGACTCTTCTCTTCCATCAACTCTAAGTCGAGCAGCATACACACCACTTTTCAGACCCTCTGGGATTTTTAATGTAAAATCAACATCCCATCTTGCATCATCGATATCATCATCATGGAAATGGATAGCTCCGTACTCTTCAGGTTTGTGATGGAAAACCATTTCATCCGCTGTCCAGTTATGTCCAGTCATACCTCTATTTGGCATATTAATAATAAATCCGTGGTGATTATTTGGAGAAGTATCAACAATCTTTGTTGAAGCAATGTTTTTGCCAATATTCGCATGAAAGTCCCAAGCGCCTACGACTGTTGACCTGACAGTGGTATTACACTCATCATAGCTTGATGCAAGTGTTTCGATCTCAGCCTTCGATAGCGCGATATTAGATAATCTAGGTCTGTCTATCTTGCCATTAAAAGTCTTGGTTTGCTCAGGTAATTCAATGGGATGAGGTACTTCTTTAAAATGACCTCCGGAAATGTGCCTACCAGATCTATTATTTAATGTAGTAGCTGCAATTAACAATGGAGCATCATTAGCGGCAGGTAAAACTGAACTAGTGGTCTCAATAATAGCTGAGGTTTCTTCAATTGGATTCAAAATAGCCATACCTAAACCACCATTTGTGGATGTAACCCTAGGTTCTTGGTGAAGGGTAAGCCTTCTTGATTGTGCATCAAATGTTGCAATTACCAGATACCAAACTTTTCTTAAAAGTTTTTTTTCTGAGGAGACAGTAACAACCTGAGATCCATCTCCTATTTCTACAGATAAACATCCCTCATCATTAATGAAGAGACCATAGCCTTTTTTTTCTTCTTCATTAAATTTAGTGAAAATTCCTTGTCTACCTTTATCTGGCGTTGTAGGAAAAATATAAGCTTGCATAGTAAAGCTCTCTAAATTTAAATTATCATGCTGAGGCATGATGATGTACGATCCACCATGTATTCTCTGGTTTTTCCCTTGATAAGTTCCATTACAACTGGCATCTATTTCAGCTTCTTTATACCCAGGGCCTTCAGGATTTGTATCACCGTGTATAAGACGGACTAATTGAACTTCATAACTATCATTGTATTCTGCATTAATATAAAATTTAACTTCTTCACCTGGATGAGCTGAGTACTTATCGCTATAACCTGTTATTTTTAACATTACTCTTCCCCGCTATACTCCTCAAGAAGTCTGTTAATTCTTTTTAAAAATATTGCATGTTCACATGCCTCTTCAGATGAATAAGAGTCTTCAGTTATTTCAACTGGCTCACCTCTAACTCCTGTTGTTATTCCAACTCTATAATCTTCATGTCTTCTTAAACAAACAGTTACAAAACCATTTTCTTTACTTCCTCTTCTTAACTTATCTAATAATGTTTGGAGATCTTGGCTATGCTGAATGACACCATGGTCTCGAGTAGCAGCCCTTCCAACTGGAGTTGCTCTGTGTTCTTCAATTAAAGATTTTAATTTTTGAGGATCTCTCAACATTTTTAAAATGTATTTTTTGGTAATAAAATCATCAGTGTGTTTATGTCCTTTATTTAATTGGACGTTTGAGGGATGCTTGTAGCTGTAATCAGACATAATTATATTTTAAATATAGTTAACCTTTCGCACAGTTTTTTGTTCCAAATAATGAAACACAATACGAAAAATTCTTATTCCTCCTCAATTTTAAGTACTTTATCATCATAATGCATAAACGGAAAGTATTACAGTTGCCACAGCCATTCCTATTAATATAAGTGGCCAACCATATCCGCCTCCCATTCTATCAATATAGTTTCCTTGTTCCTCAACATCGTCAGGTGCCAAATATTCATCACCATTTAGTATAGGTTTTTTTGGCAAAGTCGATAAGTCCATCTTATTAGCTAAAAACCAAATTAGAAATATACCTGCTACCCACCAAATTATTTGGTAAGCCCATAGTGAAGGGACTCCCATCACCCAATTATCATAACTTTGATCCGCGCTACCAAATATTAAGTTTCCAAAAATTAAACCTGGACCAATAGAAAAGAATGCCCAAATTAAAAAAAAGACATAGGCGAGAGATTTTATTTTTTTTCTTGATGGGTGAATACCCATATGTTCATTTAAAAAATTGTGGAATGATGCTCGATGTTCTTTATCTGTATCGTTACTTGCAAATATAGAGGATAAAAAACATACAATCACATTAAAGAATAAACCCCATAACCCAGAGTAGATTGTTAGTGGCCATCGCCCCCAAGGAAGAGAATTTCCTGTTAGCTTATGACCAAAAGTTTCAGCTAAAGTTACAAAACCTAATCCGGTGATGAGTCCTAGAATTGCCCCACCTCTTGTGATCCATTTAAACCAAAGCATTCCAAGTAAAACAGGAAATAATTGGAAACCAAAAGCGATTGCTAATCCACCAAGTAATATTAGAGAAGTTTCAAAAAAAGTTGCAAGATACAATGCCGCTAGGCTTAATAACAACATCGCTAACCTAGCAACTAATAACTCCCTTTTCCATGTAGGGTTACTATCGATATATGGTCTATAGAGATCTCTTGCCACCATGCTGCCTGAAGTCATTAAAAAAGCAGATAATGTAGATTGCAGCGCAGCAATTATAGATATTGCTAAAAATCCAACAATAATTGGTGAGAGATTACTAAAGCTTTCAACAAACACATAAATTAAAGATGATATATTTTGTAGACTTAACTCAGGGAATATTTGGTTAATGGCAAAACCATTTGAATTAACAATACTATTAGCTCCAAGAAGATGTGCTCCAACACCTAATAAAGGGGCGAATATAAATAAAAATATTCCAACAACAGCACCTGAACCCCAAACTTGGTAAAAATAAAATGACCTCGGTGATTTTACTGAATAGCTCCACATCGAAAATGTAGGAGAAAGCACAATACCCATATAAGAGAGAGTAAAGGATAAAATCATAACTGCTGTCCAAGGGCCTCCTAACGGGTTATTTTTTCCAATACCTGCAACCCACTGAATTACACCAGGAACGTTGAAATATCCTGAAATATCACCGCCTCCGTAACCTCCAGTAGTTCCCCAAGCTCCAAACGACATAAAACTGTTCGCCATAGATAGGTCTTCAAAAAAACTTAAACCTCCTAAGTAATTAAATACACCAACACCAAGTGCTAAGAAAAAAACAAAAAATAACCATGATTGAACAACGCTTACACTCACCATGGGTTTAAATCCACCAGATACTATATAAAATAAGACAACAGCAGTTAGTGCCCACATTGCAGAGTCTCTGGTTATTTCACCTCCGCTAATAAACTCTACAACATTACCTGTTGATCCAATAATTATACCAAGAAATGGAACAGCAAAAAATAATCCGATTATTAGTACTACAATTCTAAGAGTATTACTTTGATAATATTTATAATACATCTCTCCTGGAGTGATAAAATTAAATTTTCTACTTAACATCCACTGCCTTTTAAAAAATAATATACTTCCAAGAGGAATTGTTATTACAATTGCAGCAGTAGCTAGAAAAGAGTATCCATCTGCATAAATTAATGATGGAAAAGAAATGATAGTTATGCCTGCAAATGTAGTTACTGTTGCAGAGAAAAAGAATACCCAAGGAGATACACTTCTATCTGCTAAATAGTAAGCCTCAGGGGTTTTATTTTTTCTAAGAGTTCTAGCTCCCCAAAAAAGACAAAAGCTTATATAAAGGACAAGAAAGAAAAAAAACCAATAAAGATTAGCGACCATAACTCAAACTTGAATTAAGAGTTGTAATCAGTCTTTTCCTTAATAATTCTGAGTGCCTCTAATAAATATACTCTAAAGACTTCATGGTTTTCACTCATCGGGAAATGACCAATATCTCTCATTTCAATATAAACTCCTCCTTTTATTTGTCTGGCAGTATCTTCTGTTGCTTCGGGAGGGGTTAGGTAGTCATAAGTACCAGTCAGCATGATAACAGGGCACTTGTGACCATCGATATTTTGTAGCTCATCTCTTAAATCATGATCAACTGAATAAAAATGAAGGTCTCCTTTAAAAGCCTCTGATCCTTGAGTGTAATAATGCCAAGTTAACCATCTATCCATATCTGGAGATTGTGGAGCCATTAAATCCCAAACTCCACTACCACACACTTGAGCTGCATTGGCATGAGGATGCCTCCACCAATCAATATAAAAACCAGGGGAGTAATGCGCAGCCTCGACAGGGATCACAGCTTTAAATTTATTAGGATACTTCAGAGCTAATTGAAGAGCCACGTTTCCTCCGAATGAAGAACCCATAAATATAGGGTTTTCAAGGTCTAGGGCCTTACAAAGTTCTACTATAAAATTACAATAATGCTCTGCAGTTAATTTGTATTCCTCTTTCCACCATTCCGTATTATGAGGTGGGTCTGATTTACCATGTCTTGGAAGGTCGTAAGCGATAACTTGATAATTTTGAGTAATTTCTTCATCTTCCAGTAATCCTCTCCACTGATGATTGTGACATCCTGCAGTATGCTGACATACTAATGGAGTACCTTTTCCATTTGAAAGATAAAAGACTTTATACTGTTGACCATCTACCTCGATGGTAACATATCTACCTATTGGGTCATGATGTTTTACTGCCATAAATTTTTCCTTTCAATTTTCTTAATCATACTGGAACTCCTGATTGCCTTAGCAATTCAAATTGAACAGTAAAGTTTCTAAGATTTTGCATTAAGACTAAATGATTGCCCTCGATTTTAAGGTCTTCTCTAAATGAGGCTGCATAGATACCATGAAACATAGGTTTTGGAACAGGCTTTGCAAACTCTCTCCATGTTTGCTCTGATGCCCTTAATGCAAAGTCATATGGATCTAAACCTCCAGGGTTGGTATTAATATTTTTTACCTTTCCATCGTGCATCTCGATAATTACTTTCACACTACCCATGTCGAAAAGAAATGAACAAGTATAATATTTAGCCATCGCTTTTATGGTTTCATCTTTTTCAGTAAGCTCTTTATATTTTTTTGCCCAGGATTTTACATCTATACTCATGTTTTATACCTATTTCTTTTTCCTGGGTGTCTTTGTGGCTTGCTCATCAAATCTCATATGCTTGTCCTTCTTAGGATCATCATAGTCACCAAGAATGTTCCTGATATTACTTGCCTCACCGGGCGACATACCAATTTCTTTTAAAAGACTATCTAAGAACGGCTGTTGTGCTCTGTATCGAAGAGCAGAATTAACAACGTTATCTGCTAAAGATCCTTTTTTTGAATATCCACCTGAAGATGCAGAGGGGTTATCAGCGTTGCCGCTTCCTTCAGCTCCTCCTCCCTGACTAAATCCAGGTAATCCATTTACATCGACAACTTTAATTGAGTCAATGTTTTGCATTGGTCTAACCCATTCTCTAATAATACCCTCAATTTTTTCAGCGAGTTTTTGTCTAAGAGCACTTCTTCTACTTGCATCGCTTCTAGCATTTTCCGCTTCATTTAGCGCTTTTTTGCCAGCTGCTTCAATTTCATATCTAATTTTCGCAGCCATCGATGCTAATTTTTCTCTCTCAGCATTTTTACTAGCGTCTATTACTCCTAGAGCTTTTGTCTTCTCAGCTTGTTCAACATCTCTAATGGTGTTGACTTTTTCCTCAGCTTCTACAGCTTTAGCGCGAGCATTTTCTTCTTCCATTTTAGTTTTTAAGACTGACTTAGATTTTTCTAGGACTTCCATTTGTTTTTGCTTTTCTTCAATTTCTATTCTTTTTGCCTTTTCAATATCTAAGACTCTTGTCTCTTGCTCAGCAGCAATTTTGAACGCATCAACATTTTTCTGTTGAGCGGTTTTTGCATTTTTAATTTGCTCCTCAGCCATAATATAAGCCTCTTCAGACTCATATCTTTTTCTAGCCTCTTCTTTTGCTGTTTGAGCTTTTTCCTCAGCAAGTTTAATATCAACTGATCTTTGTTTTTCTAGACGACTGAATTCAACATCTCTTTCCAATTCAAGAATAGTTTTTTCTGTCTCAATATCTTTCTGTTTAATCTCGATAGAAGTTTGTTGTTTAAACTCATTTTGTTCTTTTCTTCTTTTCTCAATTTCTTGAATAAGTTTAGTTTCTTGTAAACTTTTTTCCATCTCAACAAAGTCTTTCTTGCTAATCTTAGCAATTTCAATATCTTTTTCTGAGGAGATTTCAGCCAGCTCAGACTCTTTATCTTTCTCAGCTTTTGTTTTGACGGTCTCAGTATTTTCAATAGCTCTTTGTTGTTCGATTTCGCGTTTTTGTTGATACTTTGAAAATTCTTCCTCTTTTTCAATTTCAAGAGTTTGCTTGATAGATTGGAGGTTTTTATTTCGAATACTTACCTCTGTATCTTTCTCAATATCATTTCTTTTCTTTTTACGTGACTGAGTAAATTCTGTTATTTGAGTTAAACCCTCTGCATCAAATGTATTTGAAGGGTCGAATACACCCACGGGTGCTTGGTTAAGAGATGTCAAAGACACAGTCTCTAACTCCAAACCAGTATGCTTAATTGCTTCTTCAACATGAGTTGCAACTTTTTTAATGTACTCAGATCTATTCTCTTGAATTTCATCAAGGCTCATTTTTGCGGCTACAACACCTAGTCCATCAACAAATCGACCTTGAACAAGCTCCTTTAAATGGTCAGGCTCTAATGTTCTATTTCCCAATGTTTGCGCTGCTATTGAGACAGCTTCGGTTGTGGGAGCTACTCTCACATAGAATTCAGCGGTTACTTCAGCCCTCATTCTATTTTTTGTAATAAATGATTTACTGCCGTTTCGTTGAACCTCTATACAAAGAGTTTTCATACCCACTGAGGTAATGTTATGAATAATAGGTAAAACGAAGGCACCTCCGCTGATCACAACTTGTTCACCTCCCATACCAGTTCTAACAAACGCTATTTCCTTTGAGGAACGCCTGTACAGCCAATGTAGCAAGTAAACTATAATTGCTATTGCTAACGCTATTAAGATTATTATTGCAATAATATCTGCACCACTAGTAATGTTCATACCTATTTATCACCTCCTAAGTTGATGTTATTGTCCATTAACTCTCATGTCTTGTATTGCTGCTTTGTAAATTATTAAACCAAAAACTATTTTATTTAAAAAGTCTGCTAAATTATAAATTACATTAACACTATTGGGGTCAATGCCCCCGCCCAAATGCTCTATGAAATATCCCATTGGATATATAGCCCATCCAATTGTGATAATAAGTCTGTTCGAGAAGAAAACCATTTGTACATTTTCGTTTCCGCATCTAGCATTTGCTCTGCCGGCTTCTCCAACATATAGCTCACCGAGGATGTACAACCATCCAGCTAACCAAACAATGAAACCTAATGTCTTGCTCATATAACCCGCTGCACCTAAGAAACCTGCTACAACAAAAACTAAAGTTCCAACCAATAATCTCCAGAACATACCTTGTTTAACTTTGACAACTGACATAAGCATTGCATAAAAAATAAGCACAAGCATTGGAAAGTTAAGAAACCAATCTATATATCTTAATAAAGTCGGGGCGGTGCCGCTGACTACCCAGAGATTTTTTACGAAAAAATAATGTATAGAGGACATCAAGCATACAACAGCTATCATTGTCATCGGTGTATGAAATCTTGTGCTTACTTTGCTACGCTCAAAAAAGAAAAACAATGTGGCACCAATCATGCCAACAGAAATTAACCAGAAAGACCCCCCTACAATGTCGTAAGGGAGAAGCATTTTATTCATTAAAACTTATTCCTCTTAAATACATATTACCCGTCCTCTTTAACTAATAATAATTTTTGTTTCATATTTTGAAATAAATATTCATTGTAAAAACAACAAAATCTGTTGATTAAAGACATTTTTTTATATTTGCTCCCTAATATGGGGTGCTCTGGAGTAAAGAGCAACAAGAGGTAAAATAAGAAGACCAAATATAAATTGCTGACCCTCAAAACTTAAGCCTAGACCTGCCAAAAATGTACTAATTACTTGCAGTGCAAGAACACCGATTACTGTAAAGCCGTATCCTCCATATCCACCTAATAAAGAAGTTCCTCCTACAGCCACAGCTGCCACTGTTAAAAATAAATATTGATCACCTACACCAATGAACCCTCCACCACTCCAACCCAGTAACATTGCCCCAGTTGCTGCGGAGGTAAATCCACTAATGACATAAACTCCAACCCAATATGCTCTCTCAGAAATTGATAATCTGTCAGCAGATAACCTTTTTCCACCAACAGCATATAAATTCCTTCCCCACTTAGTGTGTCTAAGTCCAATAATTAATAAAATTGAAATCAATATCCAAATTAAAATAACTGGAGGTATTGGAAGACCAAAAAATTTTCCATTTAATGAGGCCAAATTTTTTAACCAATCTGGAACAACACCAAAAACAGTTCCACCTGTAACAGTAGGAAGTGATACCAATATCTGTACTCCACCTACTACCATGAAGCCAACTCCAAGCGTGACTATTAGTGATTGACCTTGGAGGTTAAAACTTATCAACCCATTAAAAAGCCCGACGATCGTGCCAAATGCAAGTATAACTATAAACGCAAGCCAAGGAGGAACTCCAAGTGAAATAAGTGACATTAATCCTAAATTAGTCGCTCCGATTAAAAATGGTATTGATAAATCGAGGCCGCCTAACATCACAACTAATGTCTGTCCAATTGTTGCAATTCCTAAGAAAGAAGCAAAAACTAACATAGATTTAATATTCTGTAATGATAAGAAGCCATCAATAGAAACTGATCCTATTATAAAAAGACCAACTAGTACGGCGACTCCTATAATTACGCTTTTGTTAATGTTTAAGAATTTGTAAGCAAGAAATGCTAAGATTAAAAAACCTAATAATATGATTGCTGATACGACTGTTCTACCTGAGAAGAACCCAGGTACCAAAAAACATAGTAATATAAAAAGGCCTAAAAGAAGTAAAAATCCCGTAACAGCTATCCAGTTCTTTGCAATGAGGTCCCAAAAAAGGCTTCTTTTGCTTGTGGTTTCAGTAGTTTCAGGAGGTTTAGATCCATCTTCCTTTACTAAAGATCGATAAGACCATCTAACTAAGAAAAAATGCCAGCCCCAAAGAATAATGGCAACAACAGCTACAGAGTAAAATGCAACCTGTATCCAATCAGTTCTATCTACATAACCAAGAACTGCAGTACCTATCCCAGCAGCAACAGCAAAAAGAATTCCAAGTCCTTTTAAAAAATTATGAGTTCTTTTCTCCATTTACTAAACTTTTCTATCTTCTGATAGACCTCCCCATTTTTCAAGTCCTTCTTGAGATTTTAATTTTATTTTATAAACACCAAACGCTTGCCATATCAGAGGCGAAATAGCTATTCCAATTGCAGTAATTAAAATCATTTTCCAATAAGGATAACCAATTGCGAAGAACATCGCAGACCATGTTAATGCAGCTATACTTAAAATAGCAATGTAAGGTCTGAATCTAGCAAATGATATTTTTGCTCCCATTGTTAAATATGTAAAAAATTGAAATACAAATATTGCAAATATAATTAGAGCTGCTTCTTTAAGCCAAGTAACATCACTTGTGATAAATTCTCCTCGTATAGGTCTTGTATAGTTGATTGATGATGTATCGCCAACAATTAATTCTGTAATAATTGGAGAGTAAAACTTACTTCCATCATCAGTAATAATTGTTCCAGATGGTGAGGCTAAAAAGTATACAGCGAGTATTGCTAATACACCGAGGAAAATAATGAAAACATTATTCAAATTGATATTCGAAAAAAGAGTTGGTGCCGTGAGTAAAAAAAGTAAAAATAAAATTAGTATTACAGCGTATCCATCTATGCCAAAGAAACTCTGTCTATTTGACTCAATTCCGTAATAAGATATTGCAGCAAATACAATAAATGAAATTGCTATTGCAAATAATACCAATGTTTGTGTTTTGATTTCTTTTCTAAATCTTGGCATAGCAATTATTACTATCGCAGATGTAAAGAAAACTATTCCTCCTAAAGTTGCGACAGCGTAAGCGAGGCCAACTAAAGCACTCGAAGAAGATGAAAAATCAGGCAATCCTGCACCAACTCTTAGATATTCAGATGTAAAATACTGAGGGGCATAATTTAAAATATATTGTAAGTTGGTACCCAAATCAGCGTTAACGAAATAAGCCTCTCTCGTGCCACTCCAAACACAACCGAAGAAAATAACAATTGCTGCAATAATAAAAGACACTGTTGGGCCATCTCTATGTTTAACAAGCAAATAGACGAGATAAATCAAGGCTGCTATTCCGATAGCAATAAACATCCACACTGTAGAATTTCCACCCTCTGCGCATGCCTTACCTGTGATTAAACAATCACTCCCGGACTCAAGAGCTTTTTCAAAAATTTCAGCATCTTTAGATTTACCTCCAAAACCTCCCACAGTCCCTCTGGTTACTTGATCAAATTTCATATGTATTTGAACAGCAGCAGCACTTAATGTTCCAATAATAAAAAATACAAAAACTGATAAATTTTTGAATGCTTTTTGAATATAAGGAAGCGCAATAAGTATTAAAAGAGAAGCCACCAATACCGCACCATACGATAAGTCTGTTACGAAACTTTGAAATCTTTCAAACCTAAAAGTTGATAGAATAAAATTTATCAAATAAATGTTAACTGAACCTAGAATAGCTCCAAACGCACCGCCTCTTCCACCAATTAAACTTGACCCACCTAATACAAGTGCAGTAACTGCCATCAATGTATAAGTAGTACCTTGAGTTGGGTCTCCGGAACCAATCAAACCTGTAAAAGCAATAGCTGCGAGTGCAGCGTAAACTCCACCGATAATATGGGCACCAATTCTTACAATGTAAATTCTCACTCCACTTGTATAAGCAGACTTTTCATCTGAACCCATTAATTTTAAATGTTGCCAGTAAGCAGTATGAGTTAGTGCATACCAAATAAGTGTCGAGAAAATTAAAAGTATCAGTGTGGGTTGTACTACCTCAGTTCCAGCACTCCAAGATAACATCCAATCAGGTGCTCTTCCTCCTGGTCTTGGTAAAATAACTAAATTGATACCAGAGAAAGCAAGAAACATACTTAAGGCAACTATTATTGGTTGAACTCTAATAAAAATTACGATTAAGGCATAAAGAAATTGGTAAATTACTCCTATTGCAAGAGCACATATGAAATACGCAACTGGCGATTGAATGTAACCTGCAGCATAAAGTTGTATTGTCGTTACATTAATAAAACCAATAAGTGGTCCTATAGATAAATCGACTGTCACTCTACCGGCTAAAGCCAACGCAGTAAGGGCATAAGTAGCAAGAATAAGAGGTGTTGAAACCATAATTGCAGTTCCAATACCCGAGCCTGAAATTATTTGTGGTCCTCTAATCATTGCAAAAATCATTAGGGCAAAAAATATAAATATTGGAACGATTAAGTATTTTGTTGACTGGGGATCAGAACCTGGAATTTGAGAGGGTTTTATTGCTGCTACAAGTTGATTAACCATTATAATTAGTCAAAATAAACGACTTTGATACCCCCTCTGTCAGACTGCGATCTTCTATGACCTACTTTAAGTTTGTCTGTTTCAACAATTTTAATTCTCTTTGAGTCCAAATCAATATTTTTAGTAAAGCCATTTTTAAAAGATATCTTACTAATAAGAGTGTTTAAATTATTTTCGATATATTTAGTGTTGTGTTTACCATCTATGAAGTTTTTGTCTTTAAGAAGACAAATTAAAAAAGGGATATTTGTCTTAATGCCCTCAATCTGAGTGCCTTCTAAAAATTTTATTAATTTGGATATAGCATCGTCTCGAATTAAGTCGTGAGATATAATTTTTCCTATCATCGGATCATAATAGAAACTTACTTCATCTCTTTCATCGTATCCCCAATCTAATCTTATGCCATTTGGTATTTTAGGAAACTTTAATTTAGTTATTTTTCCTGGAGATGGTAAGAAATTTTGAGATGGATCCTCTGCATAGACTCTGCATTCAATTGAATGTCCATAAGTTTTAATTTTATTTTGATTTAAAAATTTATTTTTTCTATTAAAAGCAAAATTTATTTGCATAGAAATTAAATCATTATTTGTCACTAACTCTGTAACAGGATGTTCAACTTGAATTCTTGTATTCATCTCAAGAAAATAATATTTCATTTCTTGAACATCATATATAAACTCTACAGTTCCAGCTCCTTCGTAATTTACATCAGAAGATAATTTTACAGCGGCTTGTGCCATATTATTTATTAGTTCTCTATCTACCTCTGGTGCCGGAGACTCCTCAATTATCTTTTGATATCTTCTTTGCATAGAGCAATCTCTTTCGAATAGATGTACAGATCCTTTAGCACCAAATCCAAAAACTTGTATCTCTATATGTCGAGCGTTGGTGATAAATTTCTCAATAAAAATATCTCCATTACCAAAAGATTTTGCAGCAAGATTACTAGTTTTTTCAATTGAATTGGCTAGGTCTTTGAAATTTTGGACGACGCTCATGCCTATCCCCCCACCGCCAGCACTTGATTTTACAAGTAAAGGGTAGCCAATCTCTTCACATTTTGTCTTAAGTTGTTCATCACTTAATTTGTGAACATTATTTATGCCTGGACAAATAGGAATATTGGAATTTAAGGCCAATTCACGAGCAATGTCCTTATTTCCCATTGATTTTATTGATTTTGGTTTTGGGCCAATCCATGTGATACCTCTGTCTATAACCTCTTGAGCAAAAGTGTCGTTTTCTGATAAAAAACCAAAACCGGGATGAATAGCATCCACATTTGATTTTGTAGCTATTTCTAAAATCTTATTGTAAGAAAGATAACTTTCCTGAGCTTTACTAGGTCCTATATAATAAGACTCGTCAGATAATCTTACATGCTTTGAATTCTTATCTGCATCTGAATAAACAGCTACAGATTTGTGCCCTAATAATTTACAACTTTTTATAATTCTATTTGCTATTTCACCACGATTAGCAATTAAAATTTTTTTCATTTCTTATCAACGATATAAGGCATTTTGTTATGATTGCCGTTTGAAGTTTTTTGTGGAATTTTTTTATCAGAGGAAATTTTTTCTCTCAGAGCCTTTAAGATTTCTACAGCATTAGGAGTGTCAGAGTGGACACAAATTGTTTCACATCCTACAACTACATCGTTTCCTTGAACAGTTTTAACTTTATTTTCATTCATTGCTCTTAAACAACGCTCCACAGCTCTATCAGTTGGATAATATTTATTTCGACCCTTGGCTATAACCAAATAACCTGTTTCATCATATTCCAAGTCAGAGTAAAATTCTCCGTAAAATTTTATTCCTCTTTCTTTGTATACTTTTTCGTGAAAAGTATTAACCATTCCAAAAATACCAACATTAAAAATTTCAGCTGCATCAGCAATTCCATGAGCCACATCTTCCTCTTTCGCGGAGACACCATATAAAGATCCATGAGGTTTGATATGGTTTAATGGCATTCCATACTCATCAAGAAAGGCTTTGATGGCACCAGTTTGATACATCACAAGATTTTTGATTTCATCACGTTTCATTTTCATCGGCCTTCTTCCAAATCCTACTAAGTCAGGATAGGCAGGGTGCGATCCAACTTTCACATCATATTTTTTTGCGAGCTCGACAGTTTTCCTCATTGTGTTTGGGTCTGAGGCGTGAAACCCACAGGCTACATTAGCAGCATCTATAAAAGGCATTATTTCTTCGTCATCTGCGAAGGAGTAAATACCAAAACCCTCACCCATATCGCAATTCAAATCGACCATGAATAATAAATTCCTCTCATTTATAATTTACAGAAAATCAGGCTTTTATGTGAAAATCTTTTCCACATGTTGGAACAATTTTGCTTATATTTTTCAGAATATAGGTATTATTATAGATACTTATATATAAGTAAGGAGGATAAAACTATGACATTGCTTAAAAAGTTCATAGCTATTTTAGCTGTTAGTTTTGTCGGTGTCGCAGGTAACTTAAATGCTGACATTTTAGACGAAATTCCAGCTGATATTAGAGACTTCGTTTATAATCCTGACTTTATGGATCCTAACCAACCGCTTGGTGAAAGTGTATACAGAAATTGGAAAAGTGATAGACCACTTCCTTGGACTATCGGTTATGCAAGTTCTTACGCAGGTAATCTATGGAGAAAAGGTGTGATGGAGAGATTGTATGGTGACTATTTACCAAAAATGAAAGCAGCAGGTATTCTTAACGATATCGTTGTTACACAATCTAATCTAAAAGACGCGGTTCAAATTCAACAAATGAGACAGTTAACTGATCAAGGAGTTGATGGATTAATAGTCTGTTGCTCAAATCCTGTTGCATTAAATCCAACTATTGAGTATGCGTACGGAAAAGGTGTTCCTACTGCATCAATGACAGGATACTTAACTTCAGAATATGCTATCAGTACATCTGTTAACTACAAATTAACCGGATATTATATTGCACAATGGTTAGCAGAAACTATTGGTGGTGAAGGTAATGTTGTTATCATGGAAGGAATTCCTGGAACATCAGCATCTGACTCACAGCACCAAGGTATGCTAGATGGATTTGCAGAATATCCAGACATTACTGTTGTTGCTGAAATTGCACACATGTGGACACCACAAATTGCTCAAGCTGAACTTCAAAAATGGTTATCAGCTAACACAATCCAAGTTGACGGATTTGCTGTTCAGTCTTCAGGAGAGTCCGGAGCACTTAACGCTCTAGAATCATCTGGAAGACCAATGGTGCCTATGGCTTTGGGTGGAGAAATTGGTGCATTCTGCTATTGGAGAAATAATCCAGACTTTATCGACAGAGCGGTCTATGCATGGCCTCCTGGAGATGATGCAGAGTTTGCGATGAATGTTCTTTTAAGAACTATGTATGGTCAGGGTCTTAAAATCCAGTCTATCTTAGTTCCTCCATATGAAGAAGATGTTGAGACTATTCAGTCATTTGTTCCTGAAGATTGTGACAGAAACTCAAGTGAGTTTAGAACTGTTGGAATTGAAAACTGGGCTAGTGATGAATACTTAAATAATTTCTTCGATCGTGGAGAAGCATTACTTTAATTTAAGTAATTAATGAATGAAGAAAAAACTTTGGACAGTGCCCCAAACGGGAATGGGGCACAGTCTAACTCCTCTAAGGTCGGAGGAGATATATATGTTCAAGATGCATCAAAGTCCTTTGGTGTTACAAAAGCCCTAAACGGTGTAAATTTCAAAGCTAACTTTGGTGAAATACACGCCATTGTCGGTGGTAATGGATGTGGTAAGAGCACATTGGCAAAGGTTATTTCAGGAGTTTTACCTTTGGACAAAGGAAAGGTCTCTATTATGGGTCATTCACCCAATTCCCCAATTGAAGCCCAAAGAGTTGGTATTGCAACAGTTTTTCAAGAAGTAATGATAGCTGAAGAGGCTACTGTTTATGAAAATTTATTTATTGGATATGACTCTTTTTTTGGAAAAAAATTAGCACATCGAGATAGGGTCGAAAAAGCTGCCTCTATAATGTTAGAGCTATCCGGTGAATTTGTCGATCCATATACAATAGCAAGTCAATTATCGCTTGGTATGAAAGCTTGGATAACTATTGGTAGAGCATTTTTAAGAAATCCTAAAGTACTAATTTTAGATGAGTCATCAGCTGCGCTTGATTTTGACTCTACAGAGAGACTTTTTGCAAAAATGAGAACATTAAGAGATCAAGGTGCAGCAATTTTTATAGTAACTCACAGAATTGCAGAGCTAGTTAGAATAAGTGATAGAGCAACGGTTATGAGAGATGGTGTTGATGTTGGAGTTTTAGCAGGAGATGAAATTACTGAAAAAAATCTCCTCGGACTAATGACGGGTGATAAAAAATTTTCTACAGCATCAGAAATAAAAGCTACACCTCCAAACTCAATCTCAGATGAAATAGTTTTATCTGCTAAAGATTTAAAGGTTTGGGATAATGGAGATTTTATTAACTTTGACCTACCAAAAGGTGAGATACTTGGAGTCACAGGACTTGATGGACAAGGACAAGATAATTTTGTTAAGGCTCTTGCAGGTATTGATCAACCACTTAGCGGAGAAGTAATTGTCAAACAGTCTGATGAGGAACGAGAAAGAACCAAGAAAGATTACACAACTGTAAATAGCTTGTTAGATGCCAAGAAAAGTGGAGTTGGATACGTATCTGGGGATAGAAAAAAAGAGGGTATTTTTCCTAACATGAGCATATATGAAAATATGGTGATACCCTTATATAAAGGAAAACAAGCTAAAACATCAGGTGGATTTATTGGATTTATTAAATGGATGGAATTAAACGGTATTTTTGATTGGGAAGTAGAAAGGTTAAGTATTAAAACAGGTCCAAAGAATAATCTAATTACCTCATTGAGTGGAGGAAATCAGCAAAAAGTCATGATTGCCAGAGCTTTCACAACAACTCCAAAGATACTGATACTTAACGATCCAGCGCGAGGTATTGATGTTGGTGCAAAACGAGACTTATATAAGCACTTAAGAAATTTTGTAAATGAAGGTGGTACAGCGATATTTCTATCAAGTGAACTCGAGGAATTCATAGGACTATGTCATCGAGTTTTAGTTTTTAGGGATGGGAGTATATTTGAGACATTTGAGAAAGAGGATATCAATCCAAATACTATCCTTGAGGGAATGTTTGGTCACACTCAAAAGAAATCTAATGATAATAATTTATCAAGCGCAAAAAATTCAAATCATAATGCTAATAGTAATGCAGAAAATCAAAATAAAATAATTAAACCGACAGTACCTACAAATGTCAAAGTAGTGGATTTTACAGATAAACCTAAGAGCAAAGAAAAAATTAAAGTTAAATATTTTTAAACTCAATGGTTCAAGAATATAAAAATACAGATTTAGATTTATTTGATAAAATAGATTTATCCAATCCTAAAGATGAGTTATTAAAAAAAAACAAGATAGGTTCCTCGCAAAAAGAAAATAATAATATTGAATTTAATTATTTAAATCACGAGATTTCAAAATTTGAAAATTTAGAGAGCCATTTATCTCAAGACAAATCGAAAAAACTTGATGATATTTTATTCTCTCAACTCGATGTTGACGATTATGCTAGTTTCAAAAATATGTATCCTCATAATATCTCTCAACCTAAATTAAATATTAGTAAACTCTCCGTAAAAAAACATATAAACGAGGATGGCTCTTATCCCAATTTAGATTCAAAGAATACAAAAGATAAAACCTCAGAGATATTTCAAGGAATTTACCCTGAGCCAAAGTTTTTACCAGGTGGTGATAAGTATTTATTAATAGAATTTGGTAATGTGATGAATTTAGAATTGAACTTTAAAGCGCAGGGACTATCAAATTTAATTAAGACAGCAAATATTAAGGGAGTTTACGAAACACTCCCATGTTTTGCCTCAATGATAGTTCACTACAATCCAGATGATATAGGCTTTCAAGATTTAATTAATGAATTGAAGTCATTGCTTAAAGATATGAAAGATAATGATGATACAGTTGTAAATAGCAGACTTTTTCATTTCCCGACTGTCTATCTTGACAAATGGACTAAAGAAGCAATTGAAGACTATATAGCTAAAATCACAATGAAAAAGCCAGATCCTGAGTTCATTACAGAATTAAATCAATTAGATGATGTTAATCATTTTGTCAGAGTTCACTCTGGAACTGAGTATTGGGTGGCTTCGCTCGGTTTTTGGCCTGGTTTACCATTTACAATGCCGCTTGACCCTAGGTGTAAATTAACCGCTCCAAAGTATAACCCACCTAGAACATGGACACCAAAAGGAACTGTGGGTATGGGGGGATCGTCCACAGCTATTTATCCTGATAGACTACCTGGAGGTTATCAAATTTTTGGAAGAACCCCTGTTCCCATTTGGGATCCTGACAAAAATTTTGATGTTTTTAAAGATAGTATTTGTCTATTTAGGCCAGGAGATAGAATTAAATTTGTGCCTTGTGATTATGATGAGTTTGAAATGATTGAAAAAAAAGTTGAAGATAAATCATATCGATATGATTTAATTGAAGAGCATAAGTTTTCCATCAAAAAATATAAAAACTGGTTGTCTAAACTAGATTACAATAAGAAGTTTTAAATGTTTGAAGTTATTAAACAAGGACTAGAAACATCAGTGCAAGATTATCCTGGGAGAGTCGGTTATCTTAACCAAGGGTTTCCTCCCTCAGGGCCAATGGATAGTTGGTCTTTTCGACTTGCCAATTTACTTGTAGGTAATGAGGAGAGTTTTGCAGCACTTGAGTGTCAGTACACTGGTCCAACTTTAAAATTTGAAAAAGATCACGTCATTGCAGTCTGTGGTGCGGATATGCAACCCAAAATAAATGGAAATTCTATTCCTATGTGGGAGAGTGTTTTAATAAAATCTGGACAAACTCTTGAAATGGGTTTTACAGTATCTGGTGCAAGATCTTATGTGTCTTTTGCTGGTGGCATTGAGTCAGAAAAATGGCTAAACTCTCAATCAACTTTTCACAAAGCAGGCGTTGGTGGCATTGATGGTCATGCTTTGAAAGACGGTCAAAAAATTCCTTTAGGTCAAGCAAATGGGAAGATCGGCAGAAAAATTAGAACTGACTCAATTCCAGAAATTAGCAATAGTGGTATTTGGGAAATTGAGGTTGTACGTGGTCCAAATGATGATTGGCTTGACGATGAAGGATATGACACTTTTCTAAAAGCAGAGTGGAAACTTCAAGCAAGAAGTGATCGTACTGGATTTAGGTTGGATGGACCCACTTTAAGTTTTACCGAAAAAGCTACAAATAAATCTCCTGAACATGGCTATGAACCCTCAAATATAATAGATCAGGGCTACCCAATTGGTGGTATTAATTTGGCGGGTCAAACGCCAATAATACTCGTAAATGATGGGCCTAGTATGGGTGGGTTTATTGTACCTTTTACTGTTCCATCAGCCTCTTTTTGGAAATTAGGACAAGCTAAACCAAATGAAAAATTTAAGTTTAAAGAAATAAGTGTGCAAGAGGCACAGGAAATGAGATCTGAACAAACCTCCATCTGCTCAATGGGAAGTGTCATATAACATGTCTACAGAAGTTTTAACGTCAGTTCCAGGTAACATATGGAAAGTTTTAGTTGAAGTTGGTGATGAAGTAAGTGAGGGGGATATATTATTTATTATGGAAGTTATGAAATCAGAGGTCAATCATAACGCTCCAGTTAGTGGAACGATAACTCAAGTTAACATTAGGAATGACCAAGAGGGTGTAAGCCCTGGCACTGTTGCTATAATAATAGATTAAATGACAGATACTCCACTTTTATATAATGGGCCTACATCTCCTTTTGGAAGAAAATGTAAAATATCTGCTCTTGTATTAGACGTTGCTCATAAAGAAGAAAAGATAAATATTTATAAATCAAGATTTCTAGATGAATTTAATCCATTAAGACAAGTTCCTACTTTAATAGTTGGTGATAAAACGATCACAGACAGTGATAATATTTGTTTGTACTTTGATAGTATTTCAAAAAAAGACTCTATATATCCAAAAGATCGTTATTGGGAAAGTATGACAATGATAAGTGTTTCAAATGGAATTATGGAAAATGCAGTTAATCGTTATATAGAAATGTCAGCTATACCAGAATTAGAGCAAAGACATAAATCTATAGAGCGATATGAGAAAAAAATTTTAAGATCCATTGATTGGATTGAAAGAAAATATGATGAGTTCGTGACTGACAAGTTAACGATTGATCAAATATCTGTTGCCTGTGCATTAGACTATACATCATTTAGATTTACTGATGCTTGGGGAGACAATAATATTAAATTAAAAAAATGGTTAGAAAATATTACCAAGAATGATTTTATGAAATCAACATTACCTGGAGAGAGTTTTAAGTATGAATAAAAGATTTAGAAAATTTTTTCTACAAATGATACATTATAAGTTGATGAGATATATTTTTGTACTTCTTCTAAGTTTGCCATTATTATCGATGAATTTGAATGCAGAGTATGAGATGCACATCCCAAATTGTACTCAAAAAGGTGTTGAAAATTGCGGTGGTTTTTTATTTGATAATGAAACTGGGGATGTCCTTTTTTGCGGTTCTGAGAGTTGTATCGATTTAAAACTACCAAAATCTTGGAAGGCAAAACAGAAAGATAAACTATCAAAACAAGATCAAATATTAGAAATGCTCTCTAATATTCAGGTTGGATCTGTCAACACAGTTCAAAATGTTGAGCCTTCCTCAGATACAAAAATTGTAAATCAGGAAGTAAAATCAGAAGAAAAGAAAGAAGAAAAAGAGGTTGTCAAAAAAGAAGAGAAAAAAGATAAGAAGATAGAAAAGTGTGACAAAGAAAAGAAAAGTTTGTGTAAAGGTTCTGGTGGCATGCAACTTGGAGGAACCGGAATGAAACTTAAGAAACCAACAAAAAAATAGTTTGAAAAAAAAACAAAAGAGATCATTAGCTTCTTTAATATTAATAAGAGAAAAACTTGCCTATGACCTATGTAATGAGATTTATATGAGTAAAGATGAAGCTTATGAAATTATAGACTTTGCTTTCCAGCTTAGTGATAAATTACCTGAAACTTATGATCAACTTAAATCAGAAATAAAGTCTTATATAATTATTAATATGTTATCTCTAGTTACTAAATTCCACTAGTATCAATTTCTTCTTTTGAAATATTTTCTTTATTTTCATCAAGTAAATTTTCATAGTTCGAATTTTCATTACTCAAATAAGCACTATCAGTTAAAATTATATCCATTCTCCTATTATTAAAGCTATAATCACAAGTAACTGAGAAAATTAACTCACTACTATTAGATTTATTGCTAAGATAAATTTCCCAGGTTGTTTTACTTTTAAGTTTATTTGGAAATTGTTTAACTTCAGTTTGAAATAATTCGGTGTTTTTCTTTTGAAATGAATTAATAAAGCTATCTTGAATGTCAAGGCACTCAACAGGACTGAGTTGCAATTGATTATTTGAGCCGTGAATTTCGTAAATATTTCCTGTTTTTGTTGATTTTAATGTGTATTCAGTAAGATATTTGTTTGCTATCAAGACGTTGTCCTCTTTAATAGAAATGCTCTCAACATTACCTTTCTTTAATTTTATTCTACCATCATTTTCATACCTAAGAATGTCCTCGTACAATTTATAACCAAATAGCTCAATTGATTGTGCATTCAAACAAAAAAACATGCTTACCGTGAATAATGTCTTAAACATAAGGAATTTTAACATTGATTTAGTTCTTTGAAATAGTGTTGAGCGGATATGGAACATCTTTGATAGAAAATTTATGACAATATTCAACACCCTCTAAAAGTTTTGACCATAGTTCGTTTGCATCCTTTTCTAATTCTGGGATCGAATATGATGCTAAGCTTAAAAACCATATCTTAAAAGAGTCCTTTGATAGTCTATCGACATTTGAATTAACTAATGTGGAAAAAGTATCTTTCCACTGTAGTAAGAGAACATCAGCTTCTTTTTTTGATAAATTCTGTGGTGATATAAAGTATTTTTTTTGAAGTGTTGATTTATCTTGTTCTAGAATAGATGTTTTAAATTGGAATGCATTATCAAGAATTGATGCTTTTTCTTTACTATCATTTATTTCAATCCAATTAATAAAACCTTTCAATAATCTTGAGCATATGTCATGGAGTTTTTCATTATCTATTTCTTCATTCATATAATTTATTAAAATTTAAAATTTCAAGAATGACTGTATCTCTTTTGCTAGAGCCAACATTTCTAAACACCCTTTTCCAGTTCTTTGTTTTTCTACTACTGTTAACCCTAATCCCATAGTTGATACAAATATTTGTCTATTACCCAAAATCGTCTTTGCTTTTTTAACATTCATTTTATTAACAAATTTATGTGCTTCTTGAATAAGTTTAGATTTTGCATTTGCTCTATTAATGAGTATTAATATCTCTCTTTTTTCTCTTTTCGCTAATTCAATTATGGACTCCGTGGCCCAAAAATCCACTTGAGAGGGGGATATCGGTATAATGACAAGGTCAGCTATTTCAATTGCTGGTCTTCCATCTGCGTCAATTTTGGGAGGAGTATCAATTATTACTAAATCAGATTTTTCTTTAAGCGTTTTAGCCTCATACTGTGCGCCCCAGAGGCTTGCTGTTTTAAACTGAATCATATTTTTATTTTTAAGTTTTTCATTTCTGGTGAGAAACCACTTACCTAAACTGCCTTGAGGGTCTGTGTCGAGTAATGTGGTGGATAAATTATTTTTTAAAGAATAAACAGCAGCTAAATTTGCAGCTATAGTGGTTTTTCCAGAGCCTCCTTTTTGTTGAGCGATGGTAATAACCTTAGACACAATTCAAGTATAAAAGTAAAAAACTCTTAAGAAAGCCTTATTAAAAAAAAGTTGTGGGTTGATAGGTGCTTAGAATAGGTTTCTTAAAATTATATAGGAAATAAACCCCATATCATTTATATTGCTATCGTGAAAGCGTTTCAATTCAATACTACTCCTGGAATAAGATTTGGAAGTGATTATTCAGTAAGCACAGCAGAGGAAGTCTCAAAAAAACTTGGTAACAAAATACTATTTGTAACTGATCCGGGTTTAGTAAAAATTGGATTACACGAAAAAACAATTACTGAGCTTCAAAAATACTCTGAAATTTTAATTTTTGATAATGTTGAAGCTGACCCTTCTATAAAAACACTTATGAATTGTGTTCAACAGGGAAGAGATTTTAATGCAACAGGTGTAATTGGATTTGGTGGTGGATCATCAATGGACGTATCAAAATTAACTGCACTTTTGATTGGCTCAGACGAAAATATTCATGAAGCTTGGGGAGTGGCTAATGCTAAAGGGCCTAGGCTACCTCTTGCTCTTTACCCAACAACTTCTGGTACTGGTTCTGAAGTAACTCCAATTTCTATTATCACACAAGAAGATTTAGAAAAAAAAGGAGTTTCCTCTCCTATTATACTTCCAGACCTTGCAATTCTTGATCCATTATTAACAATCGGTCTTCCCCCTCACATTACTGCTGCTACTGGTATTGATGCAATGGTCCACGCGATAGAGTCTTATGCTTCAAAAAGTGTGAACAATAATTTGATCTCCCAAACACTTGCAAAGGAAGCATTGAAGCTTTTAGGTAGTTCTATAAGACAAGCTGTCATTAACGGAAAGGATATTGAAGCAAGATCAAATATGCTTGTTGGCTCTATGTTAGCAGGTGTCTCCTTTGGAAACTCTCCAGTTGCCGGCGTTCATGCTTTGGCATATCCGATTGGAGGAACTTATCATGTCCCTCACGGTCTTTCCAACGCACTTGTCCTGCCATATGTGTTAAGATTTAATATATCTGATCAAAATGCATCAAAACTTTACAGTGAAATAGCCCCAATTGTTTTTCCAGATATTGATACAAGCACCAGCACTCAAGATATTTCTTCAAAATTCATTGAAAAGTTGTCAGATCTATCAGGCGAATTAGGTTTAGAACAAAGATTAAGAGATCTCGACATCCCTGAAACTGCATGCGAAACAATGGCTAAAGATGCTATGAAACAAACCCGATTACTAATCAATAATCCAAGAGAAATATCTGAAAAAGATGCTTTTGATATTTATAGGTCTGCATGGTAAAAACTTCATCTGATAAGAGATGGTAAATTTATCATCTTGAATTATTAAGATTTTAAACTAAATAATATGAAAAAATGTTAAGTGTAATAGATATTTCTAAAAATTTTGGCGATTTTACTGCCATTAATAAACTCTCTTTTGAGGTCAAAGTTGGTGATGTGATGGGGTTCCTTGGACCTAATGGTGCTGGCAAAACAACTTCTATGAGGGTAATAACAGGTTATCTGAAATCTGACAGTGGAAACGTTATCATAAACAATAAGGACATTGAAATAGATCCCATTCACTCAAAGTCAATGATTGGCTACTTACCTGAAGGTGTTCCCCTTTATTTGGACTTTTCTCCATATCTTTACCTAGACTACGTTTGCCAGGTAAGAAATATAAAAAATTCAAAAGCAGCAATCAAAAAAGTAATTAATGATCTACAACTAGAAGAAGTAAAAGATGTTCCCATTGAAACTTTATCAAAAGGTTTTAAAAGACGTGTTGGAATTGCTCAGGCTCTTATACATAATCCCAAATTACTGATCTTAGATGAACCAACTGATGGATTGGATCCCCTTCAAAAATTTGAAGTAAGAAAATTAATTAAAAAATTATCTAAAACAAAAGCAATTATAATTTCTACACACATTCTTGATGAAGTCCCAGAGGTTTGTAATAAGTGTCTTATTATTAATGATGGACAAAAAGTTTTTGAGGGAACCCCAGCACAACTTAAGAAAAAAATTGGTAAATCCCTTGATGAAAAATTTAGAAAGTTAGTAAGCTGATGTTGGCACTAATTAAAAGAGAACTTAAATTATATTTTATTACTCCTGTAGCCTATATTTTTACTGCAATATTTATTTTGACCTCTATGTCCTTGACATTTTATTTTGGCTCATTTTTCTCCTCAGGAGTTGCAGACTTAACGGTTTTTTTTAGTTTTATTCCGTGGGTTTTTATTTTCTTTGTCTCTGCAGTTACTATGAAGAGTTGGTCCGAGGAAAAAAGACTCGGCACTATTGAATTATTAATGACTTTGCCAATTCCTTTGTGGAAGATAGTGTTGAGTAAATTTTTCGCAACTTGGGCTTTTGTTATATTCTCAGTTGTTTTGACCTTTCCTATTTGGATTACAGTAAATTATCTTGGAAACCCTGATAACCTTGTAATTATTGGTCAATATCTTGGGGTTATTATCATGGCAGGTGCTTATGTCTCTCTTGGAATTTTCTTTTCATCATTAACTAACAATCAAATAATTGCCTTTATTTTATCCATTTTAGTCTCATTTCTTTTCACCATAAGTGGATTTCCTCTTATGATTAATTTTATAACTGGGATTTTACCCATTGAAATAGTGGAACTCATTTCTAGTTTTAGCTTTTTGACTCACTTCTCAAGTATCCAAACGGGTTTCTTCTCAATTAAAGGATTGTTTTTCTTTTTGTCCTTTATTGCTCTTTGGAATTATTTAACAATTATAAAATTTTTAAATCGAGACTAATGAATAAATTTTTACAAAAAAACTATCTTATAATATCTATACTAAGCACTGTTATTTTATTTTTGTCCTTTAATTTTATAATCCAAAAAATCAATTTTAATTTAGGAGTTGATTTTACCTCTACCAAAACTTTTACTCTTTCAAGTGGTACTAAGAGAGTTATAGACGAAATAGAAGAGCCAATAAAAATTAATTTTGTATATAGCAGAGACTTGTCTAAAAATATTCCAATTATTCAAAATTACGCTAATCAAGTTCAAGGTCTATTAAATAGATATTCAGATCTAGCTTCAGGTAAAATTGAATTAAACTTTATTGAACCAGAGCCTTATTCAGATGATGAAGATTATGTAAATAGATATGGTGTGCAAGGTTTTCCTATAGATCAAGAAGGGTCCAAAGTATATTTTGGATTAATTGCTTCAAATACAACAGATGATATTGAAACTGTTCCCTTTTTTGATCCCTCAAAAGCTGGCACATTAGAAAAACAATTAACTGACATTGTATACAAACTTAATAGATCAAAAAAACCAATGATTGGTTTTTTATCATGGGTGGACACTACACCACCAATGATGCCAAATAATCAACTTGGACAAGGAGAATACACAATACTTGAGGAACTTAGTTATTTTTATGATTTTGAGTTTTTAGATACAGACGTAGAGAGTTTTGAGGGTATAGACTTATTAATAGTTTATCACCCCTCTGATATTAGTGACAAAACGGAATATGCAGTTGAACAATTCATCTTGAATGGGGGAAAATCAGTTATTTTTGTTGATCCATTTTTTGAGAAAAATGACCATTCAAATAAATCATCGAATTTAGAAAATGTCTTAAAAACCCTCAATATCAACTATAATAGCAATGTTATTTTAGATGGCGCTCAAGCCACAAGACTGCAAACACAACAAAACATAACTGAAAATACATCTCTGCAAACTATGTTGAAATTGAATTGGCCTGAAGTCAGAGGACAGTACATAAATCAAGCTGAAGAAATTGGAGATGGTTTATCTTTAATTAGACTTGTGTCTCCAGGAGGTCTCTCCCCATTAAACGACGAAAGTGAAATTTCTTACACACCAATTATGTCTTCTAGTGAGGTAACAATGGATCTACCCATGAAAGAGGTACATGATCCAATTAAGCTCATTAATAATTTTCAGCCAACAGGTATTAGCTATGACTTTGGAGTAAAGTTAAGTGGTATCGCAAAAAGTAATTTTAATGATTTTGAATTGAAAAATGAAAACCATTTAGAATCATCCTCAAAAAATATAAATGTGGTAGTTTTCAGCGACGCTGATTTTATAAGAAATGCCTTTTGGGCAAGAATTCAAAAGTTTTTAGATACCAATGTAATAGAAGCAACATCTGATAATGGAAGTTTAGTTACAAATGTATTTGACTCAATGACAGGATATGACGAGTTTATTGATCTGAGAAACAAAGAGGCTCCATTTAGACCGTTTGTTGTAGTTCAAAAACTTCAAGCAGAAGCTGAGCAGATGTATCTAGGACAGGAACAGCAATTACAAGCTCAACTTGATAATACATTAAATCAAATTCAAAATTTATCAGGCGGTAGAGATGTAGAAAGTGTCAATTTATCTGACAAACAATTAATGGAATTAGCAAATTTTCAATTACAAGTAGAAAATACTCGTAAACAACTAAGAGAAGTTAGAAGAAATTTAAGTAAAGACATAGATCGATTAGCAAATCAAATAAACATATTAAATACTTTTTTAATCCCTGTTCTTTTAATTCTACTAATGTTTTTTATTCCAAGACAACTCGGTATCAGAAAAAGAAAAAGCAGATAAATGTATATTAAAAATTTAAAAATCTTGGTTTTAATATCGTTTGGATTTTTAATTATTGCTCTTGGTATGTATTTTGATGGCAAAAATATCTCTAACAAGTCATCATCTGAAGTATTGTTTCCTAGTTTTGATGAAGTTTTACCAGAAATTGCATACATTGAATTTTCTAATCAAAATGGAAAATCAGTCATTGAAATCATTGATAATCAATGGCTTATTTCAAGCTCAAATAATTTTCCAGCAAATACTGAGCTTTTAAGTCGGTTTTTTATTCAACTTCGTGAAGCAAATATTTTAGATGCTAAAACTAATCGCGAAGATCTTTTATACAAATTGGGTCTAGATGATGAAAATAAAATGCAATTAATTTTAAAATCAAAAGACGATGTGGTCTTATATTCACTAGATATTGGTATTTATAATTACAATATCCCAGGATCTTACATAAAAGCTACTGACTCCAATCAATCTTATTTAGTATCAACAAACTTAACTGCCGATGTATCTGGTTTCTATTGGGTACCCACCGATTTAATAAATATTGGTAAATCTCAAATCAAATCAATTCAAATTTATAATCAGAATATGATTAATTTAAGTATGAAAGAAGGAGAGCTAGAACACACAAATTTAACCTCTCAATTTAATGAAATTGATAATGATAAAATTATTGATGCTCAAAATATATTAACTGATCTTCAACATAATGGCTTTATACTTAAGTCAGAATTACCTAACTCTCCAGACTTAAAAACTAGGTTTACACTCAATAATGGAACTGTAATATTTGTAAATTTTTATGATATAGAGGGTAAAGGTGTTCATGCTACTTTTGATTGGAATTATGTCGATGACAAAGTTCAAATATCAAAATTTATAGATCCATTGTTAGATGGAAATCAAATACAAGTTAGTTCGGTTGCTTTTTTAAATAATTTTGCTTTTAGCGTACCTCAAATATTTTTTGATACATTGAATATAAAATTAAGAGAAAAAACCGAATAATTATTTAATTTCTCCAATTACAAACTTCATTTGATGTTTATAAATTTGTGATGGGTTTAATTGCGTTGAAGGAAATTTTCGATTATTGGGTGCGTTTGGAAAACCCTGAGTTTCAAAACACATACCTTGATATTTTTTAATTTTAATACGATTACTGGAATATTTTAAATGCTGACCAGTATAAAATTGAACACCAGGTTGATTTGAAAAAATTTTTAGGGATATATTGCTTTTTGATGATTGTATTTTAGCTACAAACTTAGAATTCTTTTTTATAATGAAATTTTCGTCAAATCCCTTGAATTTATTGGTAAACTTATCACGTATCCTAGTTGATTTTTTAAAATCAAAACGTGTTCCTTTTACACTCATTACCCTACCAGTTGGTATATTTTCTCTATCATTTTCTAAGTAATGATTTGAATTGATTTGGACGTGGTGATCAAAAATATCTTTTTTAATTTTATCTAAATTCCAATAGGCGTGATTTACCAAATTAACGTGAGTAGTTTTTGATGTTTGTGCACTTATATTGATTTTGAGAGTCGAATTTGTAATTGAGTAATCACAACTGGAATATAATTCTCCTGGGAAACCCTGATCTTTATCTGGAGATATACAATAATAGCTAATATGAGATTTGGAGAAGCTCTTAACTTGCCAAATTTTTGAGTCAAACCCTTTTTTACCACCATGTAGTATATTTTTTCCCTCATTTCTAGTTAATTTGTATTTTACTCCTTTGATCTGAAATTGAGCTTTTTTTATTCTATTTGCATACCTGCCACATGTTGCGCCTAAGTAATTTTTATTATTTTTATATGATGAGATATTTCCTAAATTTAGAATTAAATTGATTTTTTTCTTTTTATAAAATACTTCAAATAATGTTGCACCAATATTGAGAGTCTTAACTCTTAAAAACTTATTTTCAATTGTTTGTGATTTAATCATTAATGATTAAATTTTTGAAATATTCTCTAAAACTTTTTTTGTTACTTCTTTTAATCTTGGAATAGTTGAATTGATTAATTTAATACGGTCATAAGTATTTGGATCTTTTGCAATTTCCTCTCTTAAAGTATCGCCGAAAGTTTTTCTGAGTTCAGTGCCGATATTAAACTTACAAACATTCGTTGTATTTGCTATCGTTCTTTTTAGTGTATCGTCGATACCGCTACTTCCATGAAGCACCAATGGTACTTCGGTTAAGGTTTCTATCTTCTTTATGACTTGCATATCAATCGAAGAGGATTTGTTTGTCTGTAAGTGTACGTTTCCTGCACTGATGGCCATTGCATCACATTTGGTTAATTCAGCAAATGTCTTCGCTTCTTCTGGATCTGTGCTTTGTGACTTTGCACCATCATTGTAACCAACAAATCCAATTTCCCCCTCAACGGAAATATTTTGTTTATGAGCCAATTCAACGATTTCACTTGTTTTATCAACGTTTTCATTAAGTGAAAGCTTGGATCCATCAAACATTACAGATGTGAATCCGTTGTCAATTGCCTGTAAACACTCTTCTTTTGTATAGCCATGATCTAAATGACAAACTATTGGACTAGATGATTGCTCAGCCAAGTATCTAAACATTTTACCTAAAACTGGCAAAGGTGTATTTGCTCTACAACCTGGTCCTGCTTGAAGAATCACAGGCACCTTGAGCTCTTCGGCTGTTTCTGCATAACATCTTGCATCTTCCCAACCTAGTACTACTAATCCTGCAACGGCATAATTATTTTTTTTTGCTTCTTGTAAAACTTCTGAGAGGCTAGCTATAGTCATTTATATTTTGCTATCATATCCTTAATTCCTGGAATTGTTTCTAATTGGTAAGCATGGGTTTTTTGGAAAGATTGAATAAGTGATCTTTGAGAAAGACCTACTAGGATTGTAAAATAATACATCTCATATCCTGGGGCAACCACACATGGATGATATCCTTTATTAATTGCAATAGTAGAGCCATTAAAAAGTTGATAGCCGTGACCCTCTTTTTCATCTTCTGATTGCATAATTTGAACACCAAAACCATGTCCTGGTTTAAATCGATAATTATAAACTTCATCATGACGAGTTTCTTGAGGGAGATCATCTGTGTCGTGTTTGTGAGGGGGGAAGCCTGACCACCCTCCAGCGCCAACAGTATATAATTCATTTACTAATAATCGACCAACTTGATCATGATGTTTCGCACCTAAGATATGTTTAATTTTTCTGTGAGTTTTAGTATCGTCTGAGCCATATTGAACAACATCTAGTTCTTCTTTTAAAACGAGAAATGGCTCTAATTTTTTTTCATAAATTCCACCAGCTATGAAACACTCAGAGGAGTCAGATAAACAAGTAATTTTACATTTTGAATTTGTAGGAATATAACTACCCTCAGGTTCACCATCCCATACGTCAGTTGTTCTTTTTCCAATCTGTCCTAACTTATGATCCTCCACGGTAATCTCGACGATACCTGTTGCTGGAACTACGCTACTTTCATGTTTAGATAGTTGGTATTCATAGGACTCACCTTTTTTTAAATTGATAATATTAAAATAAACTAAAGGTACTGTTTTATTTGTTTCTCCAAATAAAGCTTGATTTTTATTATCTGAATAAGGGATGTGCATTTATAACTCCTTTTGATTTTGGTTAATAAATTTTTCTAATTCCTGATTATTGGGCATAGCTGAGGAACATCCTACTCTTGTTACTACTATTGCAGCATTTGCGGAACCCCGAATTACTGCATCCTCTAAACTAAGGCCATTGTATAGGGAGCTTATAAAACCTCCATTGAATGCGTCGCCTGCACCCGTCGGTTTAATAGCTTCGACATTAAATGTTCCGTATTGGCTCTCATTTTCTTTTGTAAATACTTTGGATCCCTCTTCGCCCATTTTATAGACAATCACTGATGGTTTTTTTTTAATATACACTTTTGCTAATTCAAGTCCATTTGTGGAATTATCAGCCACATTAAATTCTAAATCGTTTCCAATGATAATATCCATTTCATTCATAATTTCCTTATATACATCTGATTTAATTGTATCAGACTCCCAGTTGTATGGCCGATAATCAAGATCGATTATTAATGGTATCTTGAGATCTGAAGTTAGTTTTGAGGCAACCAAAACAGCATTCCTTGAAGGTTCTCCTGAAAGCGCAGTTCCAGAGATGAATACTGCAGCGTAATTATTGAAATTAATTTTATTAATATCCTCCTTATTAAGTTGCAGATCACAAGGATTACTTCTGTAAAGTATAGATTGATTATTTTTTAAAATAGTTTCAACAACAGCTATTTGTGTTTGAAAGGATTTATTGACTTTTCTGCAGTGCTCTATACCAACTTTGAATTCATTAAGTTTGTTAATTATGTATTCTCCAATTGCATCGTCAGTTATACAAGTAAGTAAATCAGTCTTGACACCCAAGTTCGATAGAGCAACACAAGTATTTGCCGCCGATCCTCCTAAATGAGAAGAAAAGTTATTTACATCAGAGATTTTTGTGCCAGGTGGCTCTGGGTAAATATCTAATCCGGCCCTCCCTATTACAAGAATTTTTTTTGTATTGTCAAATTTCATTTAATGAAAATTAAGTCTAGAGGAATTATTGTAATTACTTAAGAATTTTTTGTATTTCCTCTAGTGAAAAATAATCTGCCTTCTTAAAAGTAGTCTTTATCTCTTGGGGTGTTTTGGTGTCTGCTGCCTTCATTGTTGATTGAATAATATCCAAAACGTGTAACGATAATTCTCCGCTACATCTGTGTTCAAGTTCATTATCAATGCAGTATGCCATTTCAGCTAATCCGACACCACGGTAGTTCGCATTAGTTGGCGACTCATTAGCCCTACCGCTATGAGATGTAATATTAATTTTACCAAGAGGCATATCATCAGTTTTGTGCTCTTGCCAAACACCACTATCATCAGTACTTGTGTATACTGAGCCTCCAAACATATTTGGATCAGGCACAATCATAGAACCTTTATCGCCGTAAAGCTCGATGTGATTACGTTGGTGAGCTACAACATCAAACGATAAAGTTATTTGAATTAGAGCCCCATTATGAAATTCTAAATTAACTAAATAGCTAGTTTGACATTCCACATCAAACTCCTGATCTTTTTTTGGACCTATGCCTATCACTCTTTTATCGAAAACTTTGGTAGAAATACCATGAACACTTTTAGCAGGGCCAAGTAAATTTACTAAAGCTGTTAAATAGTATGGTCCCATATCTATAACTGGGCCACCTTCATTATTTGCAAACCACGGTTCAGGATTGGGATGATAAGATTGAACTCCTGGATAAGCAAAAATAGCATTTCCAAGCCGAACATTTCCAATTTTATTATCGTTTATTAATTCAATAGATTTTTGAATTCCACCACCTAAAAAAGTATCAGGAGCATTGCCAATGTATAAGTTTTTACTTTTAGATAATTTTAAGAGATTTTCACCATCTAAAAAATTTACAGCCATTGGTTTCTCACTATAAACATGTTTACCACTCTCCAGAGAATTTTTCGCTACCTCGTAATGAGCCTTTGGAATAGTTAAATTTAAAATAATATCGATTTCACTATTATTTAATATTTCATCAACGGAACAAGATTTTATATTATAAGTTTCAGCACATTTTTTAGAATTTTCATGATTAATATCAGCACACTTAATTATGCGAAAATTATTAAAATAATCATGTCCTCTAAAATATGTTTCAGAAATATGACCACATCCTATTAAGCCAACATTAAAGACTTTGTTCATATATATGAATTATTTATCTAGGCCGCACATATTGATGTATTTTATTTCAATAAAATCATCAATTCCATACTTTGAGCCTTCTCTGCCAAGACCGGACTCTTTTATTCCTCCAAATGGTGCCTCTGCTTTTGAAGTTAATCCAGTATTGACTCCAACCATTCCGTATTCAAGTGCCTCAGCAACTCTCCATATTCTTCCAATATCTCTGGAATAAAAATAGGATGCAAGTCCGTATGGTGAGTTATTTGCAAGTTTAATTACCTCTTTTTCATCTTTAAATTTGTAAATTGGAGCCACTGGCCCAAATGTTTCTTCAGTTGTAATTTTCGCTTCTGGTGAGACTTCAGTTAGAATTGTAGGCTGATAAAAGTTCATTCCTAAAGAATGCTTAGATCCACCAATTGCAACTTTTGCACCATATTGTAATGCATCTTGGACATGCTCCTCTACTTTATTTAAAGAGTGTTCATCAATCATGGGTCCAGAGGCATTTTCCTCGTTTAAACCATCTCCTACTTTTATTTTAGAAACAGCATCAACAAATTTTGAACAGAACTCATCATGAACTTTTTCTTGGACATAAATTCTATTTGCACAAACACAAGTTTGTCCTGTATTTCTAAATTTGCTTTGGATTGCACCGGCAACTGCATCATCAATATTTGCATCATTAAATACAATGAAGGGTGCGTGACCACCAAGTTCCATTGAGACTTTCTTTACAGTTCCAGAGCATTTCTGTAAAAGTATTTTTCCAATTTCTGTTGAACCTGTAAAAGATAATTTTCTAACAATTGGATTTGTGGCTAATTCCTCTCCGATTTCAGAGGCCTTTCCTGTAATTACATTTAAAGTACCTTTTGGGAAGCCTGCCTCCTCAGCCAAAACAGCTAGTGCAAGTGCAGAATAAGGAGTTTGACTTGCTGGTTTAATTACAACTGGGCACCCAACAGCTAAAGCTGGTGCGCATTTTCTTGTAATCATAGCATTAGGGAAATTCCATGGGGTAATAGATGCTACTACACCAACTGGTTGCTTCAAAACAACAATTCTTCGATCGGTCATGGGATCTGGAATTGTATCTCCATAAACCCTCTTGGCTTCTTCGGAGAACCATTCTACAAAAGAGGCTCCATAGCCTATTTCTCCACGCGACTCATTTATTGGTTTTCCTTGTTCAACTGTCATGATTTGAGCTAATTCCTCTTTATTTTCAATCATTAAATCAAACCATTTTCTGAGTATATCTGATCTTTGACGTGCAGATTTTGCCCTCCATTCAGGCCAGGCATTATTTGCTGCTTCTATAGCATTTCTGGTTTCAGATGTTCCGCACTTAGGGACAGTGCCAATCTCTTTCAAGTTAGCTGGATTGTTAACAGATATTGTCTCACCTGAGTCGGCATTAACCCATTCACCGTTAATGTAGCACTTATCTCTATAAAATTTTGAGTCTTTAATTTCCATAAATATTTATAACAGTTTTAATTCTTATTCTACAGTGGCAATTTTACCACCTACAGGGATCGTATCTCCCTCTTGTGCAATTATCTCTGTTAATTTTCCATTAACTGTTGAAGGTATCTCAGCAGCTGTCTTATCAGTCTCAACTTCGCAGAGGATATCTCCCTCTTTAATTTCATCTCCGACTTTTTTAAGCCACTTTACTACTTTTCCCTCGTCAACAGTTTCTCCAAGGGATGGCATTATTATTTCCATAATTATTCTCCTTTTAGTTTTTTTTTAACCTCATTTACAATTAGTTCCACTGAGGGAATTGTATTATCTTCGAGTATGTCGGCACTTGGTAAAGGTACATGTGGTGTAGTTACTCTAGTGACAGGGCCTTTTAAATTTTTAAAACAATGTTCTGAGATTAAAGACGATATTTCCGCTCCCCATCCACAAAGTCTTGGATTTTCTTCTACTGTCAAGACATGACCAGTCTCGATTACAGATTTTTTTATTGTTTGTAAATCTAATGGCACTAGAGATCTCAGATCGATTACCTTTGCATTAATACCGTGTTTGTCTTTCAAAATTAATGCAGCCTCTTTTGCTCTTTGTGCCATTAAAGCTAAACCAATAATAGTAATATCTTTTCCCTCGTGAAGCGTATTAGCCTCCCCGATGGGAATGGATATATCAGTTTGTTCAATTTCTTCTTTAAATGCATAAAGTGATTTATGCTCATAAAATATAACTGGATCAGGGTCCTTTACAGCACTATCCATCAAACCTAACACATCACTAGGGCAACTTGGTGCGACTACTTTTAAACCTGGTATCATCATAGACCAATTCTCTAAACTTTGAGAATGTTGTGCACCAAATTTTGATCCTCCACCATTTGCAGTCCTAATGACCAATGGAATGTTGATTTGGCCATCTGACATATATCTAGTTTTAGCAATTTGATTTGCCACAATATCCCAACAAACAGCTAAAAAATCTGAAAACATTATTTCTGCTATTGGTCTTAAGCCTGTCATTGCTGCGCCCATAGCTGCACCTAAAATCGCCTGTTCTGAAATTGGTGCATCCATGACTCTCTCTTTACCAAACTCCTCTAAAAGACCAACCGTCGCTTTAAATACTCCACCCGCAGCACCTACGTCTTCACCTATAAAGAAAACTTTTTGATCCTTTCTCATGGATTGAGCTATAGCGAGTGAAACACTTGCTCTGTATGTTAATTGTGCCACTCAGAACCTCCATTAGCCCATACATCAGTATATATTTCTTTAATTTCTGGAATTGGAGAAGCCATGGAAATTTCAGTTGCTTTTTCAACTTGATCTTTAATTTTCTCCTCAATTTCAGAAATTATTTTTTCATTGATATTAAAATCTAATAACTTTGCTCTGTAATTTTTTACTGGGTCTTTGTTTTCCATCCAGTCTTTTACTTCCTCATCAGGTCTGTACTTACCTGGGTCAGCTCTTGAATGCCCACTATGTCGATAAGTCTTGGCTTCAATTAAACTTGGACCTTTACCCTCTCTCGCTTTTGAAATAGCTTTTTCTGCTGTTCTAAGCATTTCATCAGCATCATTTCCGTCCACAATAATTTTATCTAAATCGTATGCACCTGCTCTATCAGCAGCTGGGTGCTCCACAGCAGTAACTTCATGAATTGGTGTATATTCCATATATAAATTATTTTCACAAACAAACACTATGGGTAAATTCCATATTTTTGCCATGTTCAATGCCTCATGGAATGCTCCGATATTCGTAGTACCGTCTCCAAAAAAGCAAACGCTTACCTCATTTGTTTTATTATATTTTGATGCTAAAGCAGTTCCATTGGCTATAGTTAAATGAGCACCTATAATAGCATATGAACCCATAACTCCTTTATCAACATCTGTAAGATGCATGGATCCTCCTTTACCTTTCATCAAGCCACACTGCCTACCCATTAATTCTCCTAAAACTCCTTCGATTGAGGATCCTCTTGCGAGTGTATGTGCGTGCCCACGATATGTGCAAAATGTATAATCGCCTTGTTTCAAGGCGACTCCAAAGGCACCTGCAATAGCTTCCTGACCCAGAGCTAAATGGCTAGTACCTTTGATAAGATTTTGAAGAAAAAGATCATATGCTTTTTTTTCGACTAACCTTAATTTCAGCATCATTTCCCATAATTGAAGTCTTTTCTCTTCTCCTATATCGTCGTTTAATTTATCTACCATTAATATTTATTAGCAATAGGTAGATCTTCAGCAGGGAACAAGGAAATTACTTGGCATCCTTTATCAGTAACAATCAATTCTTCTTCAATTCGCGCAGCAGAATAACCATCTTTTGCAGGACAATAGGTTTCAAGAGCAAAAACCATTCCTTCTTTAATTTCATCAGGTGAGTCCATTGAAACCAATCTACTGATTATTGGTCTTTCATGAATTGCCAAACCTAAACCATGTCCAAACTGTAATGCGAATGCTGACATTTCATTTGCAAAACCAAATTCCTCAGCCTTCGGCCATACTGATGCAATTTTATCTGTAGATACTCCGGGTTTTACAAGTTCAATGGCTTTGTCTAGCCACTCTCGACACTGCTTGTAGGCATCATTTTGAGAGTCTGATGCTCGTCCAATATTGAAGGTTCTATAATAACAGGTCCTGTAGCCCATATAAGATTGAAGTATGTCAAAGAAAGCTTGATCACCAGGTCTAAAAATTCTATCTGTAAAATTATGTGGATGCGGATTACATCTTTCACCTGAAATGGCATTTATTGCCTCGACATCATCTGAACCAAGTTCGTATAAAAGCTTATTTGCATTAGCAACTATTTGAGCTTCACTAACGCCTGGCTTCATAGTCTCATAAATTTGATGATAAGTTGCATCAACCATCGATGCAGCCTGGTTTAATAACATTAGCTCATCTCTTGATTTTATTTCCCTGGCTTCAAGAAGAATTTGCTGTCCGTCAATTATCTCTAAACCCTCTGCTTGAAGAGCAAACATCATTGCTGGCTCAACAAGATCCACACCTACAGGTTCATTTGCCAGTCCCTTTTCATTTAACATTGATTTTATTTCTTTTGCGGCATTTTTCATTAATCCTGCATCAGGATGCACCGTACCCCTCAGACCTACCATTCCTGCCTTCCAATTTTCTTTTGGAAGCCAAGGCGAAAATAATTGGTGATGTTTAGCCGCTGAACCGAAATCCCACAGCACGGGATCATGATCTTGAGCTAATAGAGAATATCTACATATTTTGTCTCTTGACCACTCTCCAATAACTGTGCTTGTGAGATATCGGATGTTGTTGTTATCAAAACAAAGAAGTGAACCGGCTTTTGAATTTTTTAGAGCCTCTCTGGCTCTTCCTAGTCGATATTTGTGAAGTCTAGGAAAATTAATTCTCTCTTCGTAATCTACATTTGCCCTTCCATGAGAAGGTACTCTTCTATGCCAATCGTAATTTGGATTAATATCTTCGGGTTTTATGATTGAAGGCTCACTCATTTATTGAATTACCATCCCTCCATCAATCATAAGTATTTGTCCTGTCATGTAATCAGACTCACTAGACGCTAAAAATGATGCTGTGCCCACTACGTCTTCAGGATAGGAATACCTCTTCATCAAAATCATATTCTCTGCAATTGAGTCCATTGACTCTCCGGGTTTGTCAAATTTTCCAATTGCAACTAAATCTTTATCTAATTGCTCCCATAGCTCTGTTCTAACTACGCCAGGACCATATCCATTAACGGTAATGCCATGCTCAACTAAACTTTTTGCACCACCTTTTATTAGAGCAGCTATGGCATGTTTGCTCATTCCATAAACCACAACATCATCAAAAGTTTCTCTGGATAAAATAGAAGCTACATGAATAATTTTGTAAGGTTCTTTTTGTTTACCTTGTTTAATCATTTGTCGGGCTTGTTCTTGCATACCTAAAAGAGCACCTCGAACATTTATATCCATAATAAAATCATAATTTTCCTCAGTAATATCCATGAAGAAGAGTGGTTTGTTTACTCCAGCATTATTTATAGAAACATTTAGACTGCCAAAATTTTCAACTGTTGCTTTTACAGCAGCTACGTGATCTTCACGATTTCGCACGTCTACTTTACATGAAATAGCCTCACCTCCAGCTGACCTAATTCTCTCTTCAACCTCTTTACAACCGTCAAGGTTGACATCTGTTAGACAAATTTTGGCTCCTTGGGCAGCAAAGTGCTCTCCTACCGCAGCGCCCATACCTTGAGCAGCGCCTGTAATAAGGACATTTTTCCCTTTTAGTCTCTCTTTATCCATAAATTTCCTCCATGTATATTATATAATATGTAATTAAATTACTGACCTCAAATATATTCAAAATGAATATTATCTACCTAAAGCCGATCTTTTTTTTTCCAGCAAAGATGTTTTTCGTTCATCAATTGTGGCAAGCAGACTTTTCCTAGCTTGCCGCGAGTCAAATACCCTAGACATAGTTTGAAAAACTATAACGATAACCAAAAGCACTGATGTGAATAATTGAACGAAATGAACCTGAAGTGCATAAAATACGAGACCAGTATTCAAAAAATTAACTGTTAAAGCTCCGATAGCTGCTCCTAAAACACCACCCTTTCCTCCTAGTATGCTCACACCTCCAACAAAAGCTGCAACAGTTCCTGCTAAAAGAAGGTATTGTAGTCCTAAACCTTGAGCCGTTCCTGATTTCAAACCAATTACAGTTCCAGCAAAACCAGCACAAAAACCTGAAAGCGCAAAGGCTATAATCATTGGGCGTCTTAAAGGTATACCTGCAGTGAGTGCTTCTTTTCTTGCTCCACCAATCGCATATATTTCCCTTCCATATTTTGTGTAACGCATAAAAATTCCTACGCAAATAAATATGAAGATGACCGTTAGACTAGCAGGAGAAAAATACATTAAAACTTTAGTAGTAATAAAATCAGGAACTCTAAAATCTGTTAACATAACTGTTTTTTCTTCAGCAATTAGCAAAGCTACTCCTCTAAGCAGCATTAGAGTACCAACTGTAATCACAATCGCTCTTATTCTTATGAATGCTATAACAAAACCTTGTGTTACGCCGATTAAAGTTGAAACTGAAAGTCCTATAAGCATCGCTAATGGTGCGCCCAAGGGGTCTGTTAATTTTACAACTATCACAGCGCATAAGGCTGCGTTAGACCCAATTGATAAATCAATTTCTCCAGCAATTATACAAATTGTTAATGCTAAACCTACAAGACCCAAGACAGCAAACCTTTCAAGAATAGCGAAACTAATATTATGGCTAAAGAAAACTTCAATATTAATTGCAAAGAATACGTAAACACAAAATGATAATAAGATTGCAAAAGAGAGATCTACATCTTTTGTAATCTTTTTTATAAAATTTTCCATTATTCCTGAGCCCTACTTCCTTTAGCAAATAAACCAAAAACAATGATGCTAAAAACGATCATTAAGCCCACACCAACTATTCTAGGTCCACTATTAAATCCTTGTAAAACCATCATATTATCAACCATAGCAATAAAAATTGCTCCCAAACTAGTCCTTAAAGTAGATCCATAACCACCCATTATTGAATTTCCACCAACCATGACAGTTGCTATAACGAGTATTGTCATATCACCTGATGATCCAAATTCTGCAGAAAAATAATTAGATTGAGCACTATCCATTTGAGCAACAAAAGCTACTGCTACAAATGCACAACAAACAGAACAGATTGTGAAAACAATTATCGCCATGGAAAAATTTTCATGGCCAGTGGCTTTTCCAGCAGCTTTGTTTGCTCCAACTAAATAAACTTTCCTTCCAAAATTTGTATGTCTTAAAACTATCTCAGCTGCAATGGCAATTAAAATAAAAGACCATGTGATACTTGGAAGACCCAAAAAAGAACCAGTTCCTAACCATTCTGCATCATGAGGTCTTGTAAAGTTTATTACAAGGTTATCACTCCACCATGCACCAATACCATATAGGATGCCTGCTCCACCTAATGTTACAACAATTGGGTTGCCTCCCATTCCAACAAAATATCCTTGTATTACTCCACTTACGACACCTACTGCTAAAGCAGCTAATAGTGAAACTAAAAAGTTTCCTGCAAGATCCGGTGATCCAAAACCAGTAGCCATACCCATAGCAAACGTAACACCACAAATTGATGCTGTTTCTTTTAATGACAATAAAAAAAAATTTCCTGATAAAGTTACAAATGTAAGTCCTATAGCCATAATGCCATATAGTGCTGCATCTCTGATAATTGCTTTAAAATTGGTTATTGTTAAATAATTTTCTGTGAAAAAAATTCCATATATAAACATCACAGCAAAAAGTGACAATAAAATAGCAAGAAGTGTGCGATCCTTATAGAATTGCAAAAACTTTGCAGAAAAAGGTAATTGATTATTTTCGATGATAGCACTCATAGGTTTGTCTCGTTAAATGGATCAGTAATCTCTTTAAGAATAACAGGTGTTTTAATTTTTTCTAATCGGTGTTCATCAATCATCATTCCTCTATAAAATGTAATCACCCTGTCAGGAAGATATGTGATTTCTTGGATATCAGTAGAGGCAAAAATAATTGTAATTCCTCTTGCTGCTAATTCTCTCATTCTTTGATATATCTCTGATTTAGCACCAACATCAACACCTCTTGTAGGTTCATTCACAAGCAATACATCAGGCTTGATTGAAAGCCATTTTCCTAATGCTACTTTTTGTTGATTTCCGCCACTTAAAAGACCTGACTCATCGTGCATTCTTTTGACATCAATTAAGAACTCTTTTGCTAAATTTCTGGAATAATTATCCTCAGAACTGCCAAAGTTAAAACCATATTTTGATATCGCACCAAGTGCTGGGGAGGTTAAATTCTCAAATATTGGACGTCCAAGAAAAAGACCATCTTTTTTTCTATCGGAGGAGCAATATGCAATTTTTTTCTTTATGGCATGACTTGGTGATTTAGGTAAAAAGGTTTCACCGTTCAAAGTGAGTGAACCTGATCTAGATTGAAGTGCACCTGCTATGGAAGCTAATACTTCACCTGCTCCACTACCAAGTTGCCCAGAAAGCCCAAGTATCTCTCCCTTGAAGGCTGAAAAACTAACCGGCTCTAGAACGCCATCAGGCCAAAGTTCTTTTACTTCTAATTTTGGATCATCACTTATATGGTCAGCTTTTGATGGGAACATATTTGCCAATTCTCTTCCAAGCATAATTTCAACTAGTTTATTTACATCAATATCTTTAGTTTCTTGAATACCTTGACTTACTCCGTCTCTTAATATTGTTATTCTTTTTGTAATCTTAAAAATTTCGTCCAGTCTATGACTTACATAAATTATTGATTTACCATTTGCAGCAAGACGCTCAACCATTTCTAAAATTCTTCGACTCTCTGCTTCACCTAACGCAGCTGTAGGCTCATCTAAAATTAAAATTTTTGCTTCTCTAGAAATTAGTCTAGCTACTTCAACCAAATGTTGTTCACCGACAGATAATAAATTTATTCTAGTAGTTGGGTCTACTTCAGTTAATCCAACTTCATCAAGATATGGGCGTGCCATCTTTGCCAATGTATTAAGAGTGGCAAATTTTTTTACTTTAGCTCCAGTAAGAAAAATATTTTCTGCAACTGACATATTAGGAATCAAGCTTAATTCTTGTTGAGCAATAGCAATGCCAGACTCCTCTGCTTGTGAAGGCGTTTCAAATTTTACTTCTTTACCATTGATTTGATAGCTGCCCTTAAAACCAGGGTCAAATCCACTTATAATTTTAACAAGAGTTGATTTCCCAGCTCCATTTTCTCCAACTAGTCCCATAATTTCACCTTCGTTTATCTCAAAATTTGCTTCTTTTAGAGCCTGTATAGCCCCAAAAGTCCTAGAAACTTTCGAAATTTTAAGAATTGGATTTGTGGACATATTAAAAAAGATTGTACACCTTATTTATTTATAAAACACACACAGGGATAGTTCCCTGTGTGTAAAAATTGTTATGAAAAGACTAAAACTTAGTCCCAAGCACCTGAGCAAAGCTCGTTGATGCCATATAACTTACCATCAAAACCTCTAAGTGCTGTGAAGTCCATAGTGGCACCAGTCACTGAAGGGTTAGGTGTAAAGTTAATGTAGTTTGCTAGCTTACCGTTCTCCATGTACTCTTTAACAAGAGCTATAGCTAATTGACCTTCATGAAGAGGTGACTGTAGAGTAGTACCAAATTGCTTTCCATCAGTAATCATCTGCTTATCACCGTTACACACAGTACCAACTGTAATGACAGCATCACTATCTACACTGCCACTTTTGCCAGTACCTGCATACCAGTCAACATTATAACCAGCTTCTTCTAAAGCCTTAATACCACCAGTTAAGATCGCATCGTCCATACCATATACAAAATGAATTCCCTGATCTTTAACTTTAGCTATTAGCTTAGCTGCTCCTTTATAACCGTTAGCCTGTCCAAATCCCTCACCGATGTCACCGATAAGATTTAAGTCAGTTCCAGCGATAGCTTGTTTGAAAGCATTTATTGATAAGCCATATCCACCGTAAGAGTGAGGATATGATAATGCAATTACATTATATCCATCTCCACCTGCAGCTTGTTTCATCTTCATAGCTTTAACCATCATCTCACCTGCGTTATATGCGCGAAGACTATCATCTGGTCCGGCATATCCAAAGATGAATGCTTTATCTTGCTCATTAGGTAACTGATTGATTTTTAAAACTGGTACTCCGGTTTTAGCAAGCTTTCTTAACGAACCTAAACCTGCAACAGCATCAGGTGGCCACCAAATAAATACATCAGGTAGTGCACCACTTGACAAGTATTGTTCTACTTGTTGGTTTTGCTCTGCTTGGTTATAGTTGTTTTCAAAAACAGTAATATCATAGCCATATTGCTCTGCTGTAGCTTTAATACCTTTAACGAACGCACCAACATAAGCCTCAGATGACGCAGCATTAAAAGACACGATTTCAACTGCCTTAGCTGAACCGAAAGAAAAGCACATTAGAACAGCTAATACTTTTATTAGTTTGTTCATATTGATCCTCCTAATATCCTTATATATATAGAAATTATCCATGATTTATTAAGAGATTTAATCTCTAATATATTCAAATTGAATATTTTAATGAATTTATAATATAATACCCACAAATGAATAGAAACGAGATTACCACTCTTTTAAAATTCGTTGATAAAACAAGACTTTTATTTAACAGATCTATTTCAATTAAAACAATTGATGCTGATTGGAATATTTTTTCTTACGTCATTATTAACCATCTAGACAATAAAATTACCACTACTACGAGTATCATCCAGGCATCAGGTTTGCCATTTGCAACTGGTTTGAGAAGAGTAAAAAAACTTATTCAAGAAAAAAAATTAATACAAAGAT